>JBJEFT010000542.1:0-3131 GCA_051874315.1 Candidatus Ornithomonoglobus sp. | reverse complement strand
CTAAATTCTCTATGGAAACATTTTACACGAGAATTTACTTTGGCAATTAAGATGTACACTCAAAAGAAATTTATCCCCTAAAAAAGGGTTGAAAAACAAGGCAAGCTGTGATATACTATAACGTGTGCAATTATATATGAAAGGAAATGAAACCAAGATGGATTTACCGTTAAAGGAAATCGAGCTTGCTGAGGAACGTCTGAAAAACACGATACACCAGACAAAGCTTGAAAAATCTACCACCTTCTCAGAAATGACAGGCGGCGAGATATATTTAAAATATGAAAATCAGCAGAAAACAGGCTCCTTCAAGATTAGAGGAGCGTCAAATAAAATCGCGGCTCTCGTTGAGCGCGGCGAAATTAAGGCGGCTGTAGCGTCATCGGCGGGCAACCATGCCCAGGGTACGGCATACGCCTCAAAGGTACACGGCATTCCGGCGATCATCTGTATGCCGAAATCAACGCCTATCGCAAAGGTTGAGGCAACAAAGGGCTACGGCGCAAAGGTGGTTCTTCACGGCGACTGCTATGACGACGCTTACGCGAAGGCGTGTGAAATCGTTGAAAAGGAGGGCGCGACCTTTGTTCACCCCTATGATGATCTTGAGGTAATGGCAGGTCAGGGTACTATCGGTATCGAAATTTTAAAGGCTCTCCCCACAGTCGATATAATCATCACTCCGGCGGGCGGCGGCGGTCTTTTGGCAGGCGTTGCCGCGTGCATCAAGCAGATCAACCCGAGAGTAAAGGTAATAGGCGTTCAGGCGGAGGGCGCTCCGGCGATCGCTCAGTCCTTTAAGGAAAAGAAGCACTGCTGCACGGAGTCCTCGCTCACGATCGCTGACGGTATCTCGGTCAAAAACCCCGGTGTACAGACAGTTGAGCTTATCAACAGGTATGCCGACGACGTTGTAACTGTATCCGATGCCGAAATTTCCGAAGCCATACTTCTCCTTATGGAGCGCACAAAGCAGGTCGTTGAGCCGGCGGGCGCAACTCCGCTTGCCGCTGTTCTTTCCGGCAAGATCGACGTTAAGGATAAAAAAGCGGTCTGCGTTATGTCGGGCGGTAATATTGACGTTTCGTTTATCGCAAGAATCATTGAGCTTGGTCTTACATCAAGGGGACGCAAATTCAAGTTCCGCACAACGCTTCTTGATATTCCGGGCAGCCTTACTCACCTCTCAAAGGTTCTCCAGGATGCCAACGCAAACATTGTTATGGTTCAGCACGACAGAATGAGCGCCGAGCTCGACCCGAACGAGGCTATTATACATATCGCCTGCGAGGTCGGAGGACGCGACCACGCAAAGAATGTCGTTAAGGCTCTGGAAAAGGCGGGCTATAAAATCATATTGGAATAATGCGCGGAAAGGCGGCGTGAAAAATGATCAAGAAATCACTCATAACCTTAATTTATGAAACAGCGTCCATTCAGCGATGGAATGACCACATACGCCCGTATACAGGCTTTACGGAGCTTGACAAGCAGGCGCATAAGATGTTTTACGCCTATGTGCTTGCAAAATGCGAGGGCGAAAGAGTTGATATGCAGAAGCTTATCGAGGGCGGTATCTGTGAGTTCTTCCACAGGAGCATCTTAACGGATATAAAGCCCCCTATCTATCACAAGCTTGTCAACGAAAAGGGCGAGCAGATAGATAATTGGGTCATGGAGCAGCTGCGCCCCGCAATGCGAGGAATAGACGGCGGCTTTGTCGAGAGAATGGAGCGGTACTTTTTTGATCCCGAATACGCGGCGCTGGAAAAGCAGATTTTAAGCGCGGCGCATTATTACGCGACCAACTGGGAATTCAATATAATCTACGACATGAACAAAAACACCTTTGACATTGAAACTGTCAAGGAGGAGACCCGCAAGGGGCTTAAAGCGTGCAATACCTTTGACGGCTTCACGCGCTTTGAGCGGGACGCGTTTTTGCAGGATTTTTGCAACCTTATAGGAAAGCTGCGCTATCAGCTACGCTGGGCAAAGGCGGTGCGCGTTCCGCAGACCTTTGTTATGGGACATATGCTTGTTGTGGCTATCCTCTCCTACTTCATGACGCTGGAGCTTGAGAACCCATGCAAAAAGAGACTTATAAACAACTATTTCTCAGGACTGTTCCATGACGTTCCAGAGGCGCTCACCCGCGACATTGTTTCGCCGATAAAGAAATCGGTCGAAGGTCTCGGTGAGATCCTCAGCGAAATTGAGCAGGAGCAGATGCACAGCATTGTATATCCCATGCTGCCTAATGAATGGCATGATGAAATAGAGTACTTCACCACCGATGAATTCACATCAAAGATTATACTTGACGGACAGCGCGCGAGTACCACCTCGGACGAAATAAACGAAAAATATAACAGCGACGAATTTAACCCCGTTGACGGACAGATAATCCGCGGCTGCGATCATCTTTCCGCGTATATTGAAGCGTTTATGTCCATCTCCTACGGTGTGCGCTCAGAGCAGATGGTCGGCGGCTATAATCAGCTGCACGAAGCATATAAAAACAAGACGATCGGCGGAATTGATTTCAGTATTCCGTTCGGCTACTATGATATAATATGAGAAAAAAACAACAACCCCTGACCGATTACAACGCGGTTAAAGAAAAGGCGCTGCGCCTTCTTGAATTCCGCTCCCACTCCGAAAAGGAGCTTACGGATAAGCTTAAAAGACAGGGAGCTTCAGACGAGCATATCGAAATGACGCTTGATTTCTGCCGCAATTACGGCTTTGTAAATGATGAGGCGTTTGCAAGGCATAAGGCAAACGATCTGTTTAACCTTAAGCATTTCGGCAAGCGCAGAATACGAAACGAGCTGAAGGCATTGGGTATCGATGATGAATTTATAGATTATGCCGTTTGCGGACTTGACGACGACAGCGAGCTTAATGCTCTGCGCAGCCTTCTGGAAAGGAAGCTTAACGGCGACTTTTCCGACAAAAATAAGGATAAGTGTATGAGATACTTTATATACCGCGGCTATGACCTTTACGATATAAAGGACACCATACGTTTATTGGAGGAAAAGTTTGAATAAAAACCGCCCATCTTGCACGCCCCGTGCTCACTCGCATACACAAAGTATAGTCTCGTTCGCACGGACGCACAATCT
>JBJEFT010000541.1:0-3135 GCA_051874315.1 Candidatus Ornithomonoglobus sp. | reverse complement strand
TTTTGTTTTAGATTTGATTTTATTTTTTTTATCGCTTAAACATGCGTCAACGCTTTCGGGATCAAGCAAGTTGATTCCATTCATAACAAAAATGATTTTTTTGATATTACCCATATTCAGCAGACTTTTAGTGAATTCCTCTTCCTCAAAAGAATACGGGCTCGCGGCAGAAAGCACCAAAATTAAAGCGTCGAGCTGCGGAAGAATATTATAACTGTATGGCTCCGACAGCGCAAGGATTTTCACATTATTTTCAAGATATGCACACGGATATTCGATATCCACATACTCTACCCATTTGCCTGTTTCACACGCTTTTACCGAGATTTCCGCCACGCAGCGTGTGAGATCTTCCGGAGACACAATATCACGACTCCCGTCATTACATGTAATCATTGCTTTTGGCACTGCGCCATATTTTACACTTCTGAGTAAAGAGTCATTCACAATCGCGTAACTCTCTAATATATTTCTACCTAAAAGCGAATTAATTATCGCATTTTTGCCTACCGCAAATTTACCTGCAATTCCAATTGAAACAGTGCGCATTTCTGATTTGCTTTCTTTGCCGGAATTGTAACACGCTTCCATTTTCATAGTTCTCGTTCCCTCTAAATTCCTATCAGTTACTCATTGCCAGCCAATATGAAGCGCGTTCACTGTCGGATGGGATTTCATTATTACCGGCAACACACATCATTGCGATTGAACCAAGCATCTCTTTTGTACTTTTATCTCCGTTTTGGTCGTTGTATGAATTGATTATGTTATCTCTTGTTTTTGACGCTTCCGCATCCCCATACCGGGCGGCTTTATCAAACCAATATAATGCCGCCGGTATGCTTTTTACAAGATATCCCTGATAATATTCTACTGCTGTATTATAGCAGCAATCCGCGCTTCTGCCATATATAGCACCGGTGCGGTAGGCTTTCAGCGCTTTTTCATGCTCTCCTTTTTTCAGCATGAAATTGCCGTATTCGCATAAATATGCATTCGCTGTTCCAAAGATGTCATTTTGCTTCAAGGCTTCCGAAACAAATTCCGTCACAGCATTGTATAATCCCTTTTCATTGAGATTATCAATATTGGAATTTATATAATCAAGACGCGTTTTTGTCAAAAGCTGCGAAGCTCCCTCAATACCTTTGTCAGCCGCTCTCTTAAACCACTTTGCGGCTTCAAGAAAATTCTGCTCCGTACCTCTGCCCGTCGCATACATCGTGCCTATATTATACATTGCGTCCGCATTGTCGTCAAGCTCCGTTATCCTTTTAAAGTCATTAAGCGCCCCTGAATAATCTTTCTTATCCATCTTTGTCATAGCGGTAATAAATATCATATCCGCTAATTTTTTGTTCCTAATAATCATTCTCTCCTTTCGATTCACTCGTTTAATACTATTTGTTTGTTAAAATAACAGATTAACAAATCCCATCATCATCCCGAGCAATGCTCCGAGATACACTATCATTCTAAGCTCCTTTTTCATTATTCCGAAAATGAGCTTCTCAAGCTCCTTAACACTGAAACTATTGACTCTTTCCTCTATCATATTGCTGATATTGAGTGAATTAATAATATCAGGCAGTTTATGTGCGATAACAAAGCGATAGCTTCCTATCAATAACGCTTTTAAATCACTGATTTTATCTTTATACTTTTCTGCGATTTCGCACAAACGCATATTTTTTATTTTTTCTATCTTATCCGAAACGGCTTCCTCTGCCGCGGAATCAATATTGTCGTTTATAATTTTGTTAGCTTCGTTTTCTACGAAATGTTCCAAGCTGTCACTAAACATCGGTAAAACAGCTCTCGCGATGCCTTTTAAATTTTCTTGCAGATATTCCTTAATTCTACCGGAAATTAAATGTCCGAAATTCTGTTCCTTCACCGCCTTTTTCAATGCTGATGTTACCTTTTCCGAGACACCCTCGGATATAGCCGATGCTCTCTCGTTTCCCGCGTATTTTTCAATTATCTCATATACCGTAAGAGGACTGTTTCTGTGCCGGTCTATAAAGGCGTCAATCTGCTTTTCAATCTTCTCTTCCATTGTTTCTGACAGCAGGGCGCTTTCAATAACATCAATGTTAAGAAGCTGCTCGGATACCACATTCCCGAGGGATTTTGCAATTCTCGCTTTTTCCTTAGGAATAAGCCCCGGAGTAAACGGGAGCCTAAATTTACCTATACGAACCTCTTTGTATGGATGCAGCAGCATCTTTATTGCAAGATAATTAGTTATGTATCCTATAGCAGCTCCTACAAGGGGAGCCATTATCCATGAAATATTCATTCTCTATTCCTCCCATACATTTATAATTTAAACATATTATAACATACAAAAAGAATAAAGTGTCGCCTTTTCGGGGACAATTCAGACAAGTTCCCTGCCGACATACGCTTCAATTCCGTCAAGAGCGCTTTTCTGATTTGTAAGGATCTCTATTCTGTCCTCATAACCGGATAACATCGAAACTTTCTGTTCTCCGTAAGCAACGTAACCTTTTATGAAAGTCTTCAGTTCTTTGATAAATTCAGGACGAAGTTTAGTCCTTATCCTACTCGCAAGCTCAGAAACGTAATCATTGTATTCGATACTGACGGCACCGATAAGGGAATTTAAAAATCCTCGTTTGGGAATCCGTTGTTCTATCGGAACCGGAACGTCAAAATGAGCTATGTATTTTTTGAATTTCTCAGACAGGTAATTCGCCGACATTCCGCTTGGAAGATTGTACTCCGCCAAAACGGAAACGCTGAGAAATTCTTTATACAAAAGTTCTCTGATCTGCCGCACGTACTCTGATAACGGTGACGGTGCTACGTGTCTCGCCCTTTCTTTTATGCTCTCAATTTTATCATCTATGCGCGCGGTATATTCGTTCATCAGTTTCATCGTCATATGCGCCTTTTTCTCTTTACGTATCTCCTCGTCAATTTTTTTGCCGGTTAAAATCGCCTCATGCTTCGCTGTGGCCGACGATAACTCCTCATCGATTTCCAAGCGCATCTGCGATGTTTTATCCAACAGTTTTTTACAGCTATATTCCAACACGGAGTTTTTTGTTGTCGCGCTAATCATTTTCCTCGTTATTTCGTTCTCAATTATAAACGCTATAAACGAGT
>JBJEFT010000540.1:0-3149 GCA_051874315.1 Candidatus Ornithomonoglobus sp. | reverse complement strand
ACAATGTAGAATTTAGTCTGGCAAACGAGAATTTACTTTGTCAATTCACCTTTTGAGTGTACATAGGAGCAATAAACCGCAATATCTGCAAACAAAAAGACAATATATGCAATTTTCTTATTCGTTAAAATATGCTAAAATAGAATTAAATAATTAAAATTCTTTATAGGAAACATATAAAAAGAAAGTGAGGCAGGCTTATGAAACGAAAAGCTTATGCAATTCTCGCGGTAATGATTGTTTTGCAGTTGTTGCTGTCGGGGATGGTGGCGGTAAACGCGGAGGATAACGGTATAGGCGAGGCCTATACCGCGCCGGAAAGCCCCGCGGTTACTTACAACATGAATATAGACTGGCGGTTCAAGGACGTGAGGGATTACGCCGGAGCCAATCTGCAGAATGACATATGGACAGTTATGGCATTGGCCGATAAGGACGGAAAGAAGTTCTATGATAAGGACTATGACGATTCGGACTGGACAACGGTAAGTATTCCCCACGGTATCGGCGGCGGGGCAAATTCGTTCGCCTCGGCAAACACCGACGCGGGCGGCGGCTACAGAAGCGTGCTGCTTTACAGAAAGACCTTTACCGTGCCGGAGTACGCTGAGGGCGGAAAGGTGTTCTTTGAGCTCGAGGGCATCAGGCAGGGCGCTTACGTGTGGTGCAACGGCGAGAAGGTCGGCTACTATGAGGCGGGCATAGCCGCGATGGGCTTTGACCTCAGTGATTTTGTCGAGCCGGGAGAGCAGGCTGTGATCGCGATATTAAACGACGGTATGACCGCGAGAGGCACCTATGACAGAATTCCCTATGAAACCGTTCCTGGCGAGGAATGGGGCTCGTCCTATTCGTATAATAACTATAAGTCGACCGTGGGCACCGGCGCGGCTTATGTATGGAATACAAAGGACTTCAATGAGCCGCAGATAGGTCTTGTATATGACGCGTATCTCCATATAAAGGGCAGCGTATACCAGACGCTTCCGCTTTATAACAACCTCAAGACTACAGGTAACTATATCTATGCCGATAATTTTGATATAAAGGCAAGGACCGCGGAAATTCACGTTGAGGCGGAGATAAGAAACGAGTCTGCCGCTGACGGCGAATACACGCTGGAGGTTGCAGTCGTTGACGGTGACGGAAACCTTAAATATGATTTTGAGAGCGCAAAGACAGAGGTTAAAAAGGCATCCGACGCGGGTGTTTTATATCAGACGGCTGTTGAGGCTGATGTCTATTCGGCTGAAAATATTGCAAACCCTGCAGGGCTTACGCAGGTAAATACACCGGATGTCACATATATAACAGCAAGCTATAATGCGGAGGATATGCGCTTCTGGTCAACGGACGATCCGTATCTGTACACCGTATATACAATACTCAAGGACAGCAGCGGAAGCGTTGTTGACGTGCAGAAAAAGGATACAGGCTTCAGAAAGATCACATATGATGCGAACAGCGGTATTCTCATAAACGATAAAGCTGTATGGCTGGCGGGCTACGCTCAGCGTTCAACAAATGAGTGGGCTGTAATAGGCGTGGCGACAGACTGGCTCCAGGATTACGATATGGCGCTCTTAAAGGAAAACAATTCAAACTTTATCCGCTGGATGCACGTTGCGCCGAAGCCGAATGAGGTTCGTTCCTCGGACAGATACGGTGTGGCTGTGGTCTGTCCTGCCGGCGATAAGGAGGGCGTAGGCCTTGACGGCAGAAACTGGTCGCAGCGCACGGAGGCAATGCGCGATGTAATGATCTATTTCAGAAACAGTCCGTCGGTCGTGTTCTGGGAGACAGGCAATTCCGCTGTTGGCAGCGCGGCAAACGCGGACGATATGAAGCGGATATATGACGAGGTTGACCCGCACGGAATGAGATTTATAGGCGCGAGATCGACAACCGCGGCTGATCAGCTTGATTATGACTATAACTATGCCGGAACAATGTACGGCAACTATGCGGAAAGCGCGATAAACGCGATGAAGACAAACGGAATAATGGGACCGATAATGGAAACCGAGTACGCAAGGGGCGAGTCTCCGAGACGTGTATGGGATCTGTATTCACCGCCGGATTTTGATTATGTGAACAAGCTTGTTTACAAGGACGGCGTAACAGGCAACAAGCTTGACGGCTATGATGTGTGGAACGCTACTCAGGAGGAAATGACAGTATCCAACGTCGCTGAGTACAACGGCTATTACGCAAACCGCGCGGGCTACGGCAAGAGTCTGTATTCCGCGGCGGCAATGATGGTGTGGTCGGATTCGAATATGCACACGAGAAATACCGCAACGGAAAACTGCCGCACCTCGGGCCGCGTTGATGCCGTAAGACAGAAGAAGGAGATGTTTGAGGGAACAAAGGCCGCGCAGTCAGGCGAAGCGGCAATACATATTGTAGGCCACTGGAGCTATCCGCAGGTATCTGACGATACATATAATTACTTCGGTACGGAAAATATTGCTATTGACGATCATTATTCGTATGACAAGTACGTATTGAGTGATAAGCGTAAGCGCGATCCGTTAAATAAAACGGTGTATGTAATAGGCTCGGCGGATATTGCAAAGGTTGAGCTTTACAGAGTTGACGGAGAAACAGAAACGCTTCTCGGTACGGACAGCAGCGCGTCAAGCAACTTTATCTATCAGTTTGACAATATAGACGTAACGCAGGGTGATGCCGTAATTGCAAAGGCATATGACGCAAGAGGCACACAGACTGCCACAGATGAAATCGAGCGTACATATGATGCGGTAACTCTCAGGCTTACTCCTCATACAGCCGTAAAAGAGGACGCTGAAGGCAATACTGTTACGGACTGGCGCGCTGACGGCGCGGATATTGCGTATATAGACGTTGAGGTCATTGACAAAAACGGAAACGTATGCGCGCTCAATTACGACAAGATCAGCTTCACCTATTCAGGCGAGGGAGAGTATCTCGGCGGCTACAACTCAGGCAGCGGCACAGGCTGCTTCAATAACACATCGGAATCAACCGGTCTTTCAAACTACTTCGGCGGCGATAAGACCGGAACAACAACACTCGGCAAGGACTATGTATATGCCGAGAACGGTACAAACAGAATTTTCGTGCGTTCGACAAGAACAGCCGGCGCATTCACGCTGAACGCGTCA
>JBJEFT010000539.1:0-3155 GCA_051874315.1 Candidatus Ornithomonoglobus sp. | reverse complement strand
AGCTTCCGCTCTCGCTCTTGGAGCTGTTATGGAATACTCCGGCTACTATAAGCCCCGTGAGGTAGTCAAGTCCCATGAAGATTAATAATGTTGTCATTGTGCATGTCCAGCCTCCCAAAAACTGTGATACAAATGCTCCGGCTATTCCCGCCGCTGTGCAGAGTATGTTTTTTAATGTGATGATGTTGTTCATGATATTTCCTCCACTTCGTTCCGGCTGTGCTGTTCCGCTGTGCGGAACGCAGTGCCTCCGTTCGCTTTATTTATTTTAATTGTGCTGCGTTATATGTCCCATTCATCCGGGAATGTGTCACTTAGTTTGCAATAGCCGCTTCCTTTGCAGAATATGCAGTCTTCACATCTGCCGGAATGCTTTTCACATTCGATTTTTATAAGCTCTGCGGCTCCTTCAAGCTCTTTTTCCATTTGGTATTAATTCCCCTTTTTTAGTTGTTTTGTACTGCCGGTGTAGTGCCGTTCTGGAGCTGATTAAGCGCCTGTCCGAGTGCAGCCTGACGCAGCCAAATCGCATAATCATTGTTCAGGCTGTTCTGTTCTGCCGTTCCCGTTATCTGGGTGCCGTCCAGATTTACACCGCTAAAGGCTGACGCTATTGCGGCGTTTGTTGCATTGCCTATCAGGCTCTGCCCTTGCTCTACAGCCTTCATTGCTGCTTCGTATACTAGCTCACTGTCCCACGGACCAAGAGTGTATCCGCCTGTCCATTCGCCCGTAATGGGGTCAATCTCTCTGAAGTTCTTAAGCTCCGGCAGCCATGCTTCATCACTTTCAAAGAACCGCCCGAGGGTTGACGCCGCGCGCGTGCCATTGTCAAACGCTGCCGCCTGATTGGCAAGCTGCGCCGCTCTTAATGCTTCTGAAGCGTTGCTGTCGGCATATTTGGCGGCTGCAGCCCTGCTTGCGTTATCATACGCGTAGCCCTCATTCTGAAGCCGCTGATTTTCGTTTGCAAGCTCATCCTTGTATCTCTGCCAATTGTCAAGCCTGTCTTGACGGCTCCTGTTATAGGTATCGGCATCCTGAGCGTAGGTGCGGGCATAGAAATCATTTGCTACCTCTCTTGTATCTGCAAGATTATCGCGCAGTCTTGCAGTTTCGCCGAGATAACGATTATATGCATCATTTCTGTATTCTGCTTCATCTTCACTCAGACCGGCCAGATATTCATTCATTGCGGCATATGTCGCTGCAAGCTGATAACTGCTCGCGGTTCCGGCTGATACTCCGGCGCTGCTTAATGCCCTGTCATATGCGTCCTGCGCAAGCTGCTGCTGATATTTCACATGGTCCTGATATGAGCTATCAGTTTCGGGTGACCATGTAAATGCTTCACGATCCGTTAACTTATCCAACGCGTCATTTACGGGACGATCATATCGCTCGTTGTAGAGGTCCGTTACTCCTTTGGATGTAGGCATACCCTGTGTCTGCTTATACGCTTCCGCTGCGGCGTCAAGCTGTGATTTGGGAATATAAGCTATACCGTCAGATACATATGCCGGTTTTATTGTAGTGCCGCCGATGTCTACCACTCCGGTTTCCTGATCATATTTTACATTTGCTCCTATTCCAAGTCCGGCGATATAATCACTCGCGGCTTTCAGTTCATCACCAGTTGCCGCATATGCTCTGTTGGTGGCGAGGTTTATCGCGTCAGCACTTGTGTAAGTTGTACCGTCTATGTTAAACTGCGGTTTTATCTGGTCATTGCCGTCTATCTGTACGGTTCCACTGCTTTCATTATAGCCTATGCGACTGTTGTTAATATTACGGTCAGTGAGCGCCTGCCTTGTTGCTGTATAGCCGTTATTCATCAGGTAATCATAGGCACCTTTGGTGATTGCATCATCTGCGGCATAGGATGAACCGTTTTCGTCTATCCCATCGGCTTTTACGATGTTCTGACCGTTATAGGTTACAAAGCCGCTTCCGCTGTCATAGCCTATTTTGTCATTTTCAAAGCCTATGCCGGTCAGTCTGTTTCTTATCCCCGACATCGGCGCTGATTGCGCCGGAGTGGTTGTTCCTCCTGCGGACTGCAGCACATTCGGCGTTGCTATCTGTGTCTGCTGTTTGGGCTGCGCCGGCTCGGTGTATCTGACCGTCCCGGCTCCTGATATGGTCGTTCCGTTGCCTTGCTGCTGTTTTGCGATATTTCCCGGTGTTGCTATTGTTGCCATGTGTGTACTCCTTTCATTTGATTATCGTGTGGATAGCGGGTTGAAGGTTGCTATTTCGTGCTTGCTCGGCTCTGTAGGCTTTATAGGGTTTGCCATGAAGAAATAACGCATCGCATCATAGTCGTGGTCCTCTAATGATGTGTTTACATCCTCCGTATTTACCTCGCTGTATACGAGATTGGGAATTGTCCTTATAAATGCCTTGCAGGTATTGAATACATACATCATAGGGCGTCCCGCTTCGTCCATTGCCATTCTGTAATGACACTGCATTTTACCACTCAGACGGTCGTTTGTGCCTTTCTCGAAATATACCCCTTCTTCTTCGAACATAGTTATAATCGTTCCATCCCTGCCCCTTGACTGGTCCCAGATTGCGGGGTCTGCTATTCCGAGTATTTCGTGCCCTTTTTCGCATTGATTTTCAATGTTTTTTATTTCTCGTGCTATTTTGCGCGGTTCCCATTTCAGCCCTGTATTGGGCGTTTCAGTACAGCCATACAGCTGACGGTACAGATAGGCTCGCCCTTCGTAATCAATCGCCCACCACTGCACTGTAAACGGCTTTGAATATCCAAAATCGAATGTGCGGAACCGCGGCCAGCTGTCCGGGATCGGGAACGGGTTTATAACGTGCGTGTTCAGGTGCGTATCGTAGCCTTCGGGGTTGTTCTTCCACTCTGTAAATACCTGTCCCTCGTAACTGTCCCAGTCACCGTAAAGCAGCGCCTTCTTTTGCGCCTCCGGCAGCAAACCGAGACTTGCCAGATAATCGGGGTCGTTCTTTAACAGCTCCTCATTATCAAACACCGTTGACGGTATAAATATTCGCGTCCGTTCAATCTCTATTTTCTTGCCGCTGTTATCCCTTATCGCGCTTTTTATGCGTTGTGTTGTATTCGGCGGCACGGGGGTTATAAATCGGTTTTTGACCCATCCGTGACCGATACCGCC
>JBJEFT010000538.1:0-3156 GCA_051874315.1 Candidatus Ornithomonoglobus sp. | reverse complement strand
ATCATGCTCCTTATCTGGATACATATTTCTTACAACCTCATATATGCCGCTCTCGCCTGAGCCTGTCGCCTTAATGTAAAATACAGCTCGCGGTATATCACAGTCAACATGCAGTTCGCGCGCCTTCTGATGGAGATCAAAGGATATAAGATTATCAAAAATGATGTTCTGCATGAAATTTGTTTTATCATACTTTTCATCATAGTAATGACGGACATTATTTGCGGCTACCGCGACAGCATTACAGCAATATTTTGCCGTTTCGTCAGTCCCCTCTACATACACAACATATTCCGCATAGGGCTTATTTGACATTGCCCGGATTGTGAAGCCATCCTTAAATAAAAGCTTTTCGCTGTTTGATGCGGCAGCTACAAGGTCCTCCATTACATCATCCCCCGGCTCAAAGCCGTTATATGCAAGAACAAGTCCATGCGAATCTGCAATACCGAATCTCTTTGGAAAAACCTCTGCCATCTGTGTTACAATATTCTGAAATGCTTTACTTATCATTATATTTATCCTCCGAACACCATATTCCCTAATCCCTCAGGATTGTTTAATTTGTATAATAAATCACTGAATTTTATACACAAAATTATTATACTACATTTGTTTCAAATTTTCAAGCATTTTTTATAAATATCTTGTATAATTTTAATTATATGGCATGCATTAAGTACTATACATACACTTTACTCAGCCTTTTCTGCGGAATAAAAAAAATACACAGCCTTTTTTCGGTTGCGTATCTTTTTTATTACAGTTCACCTGTACCGCCAAGGTAAAGGGGACTGCGCAGCTTTAATTGCCCGTTTCAATCGAAATTTCGTTAAATACCTTAAGATAATCGTCAATGCTTTTTTTCGCTCTCTCCTCACCTGTTGCGTCTATTACGATGCCTCCCTCATGCATCATAATGGTCCTTGTACCGTACTCTACCGCATAGCGCAGGTTATGAGTTACCATGAGTGAGGTGATTTTCTTTTCCTTTACCACTCTGTCAGTAAGCTCCATTACTATGTCCGCCGCCTTTGGGTCAAGAGCCGCGGTGTGCTCGTCAAGCAAAAGCAGATCGGGACGCACCAGCGTCGCCATAATCAGCGCCATCGCCTGACGCTGTCCGCCCGAAAGGGTTCCGGCGAGGGTGTCCATTCTGTCCTCCAGACCCATTCCGAGAATTTCAAGCTGGGTTCTGTAGAAATCTTTTCTCTGTCTGTTAAGACCTCTTGTCAGTCCGTAGCGCTTTGCCTTGTTGTCTGCAAGCGAAAGATTCTCCCATATTGTCATTGTCGGCGATGTGCCCATTGACGGGTTCTGGAATACGCGTCCTATCCTCTTTGCGCGCCTGAAATCCTTCATTCCCTTCATTTCCATGCCGTCAAGAATAATTGAGCCGGCATCCGGCTGTATTGAGCCGGAAATTATATTGAGCATCGTTGTTTTGCCCGAGCCGTTTGAGCCTATCACCGCCACAAACTCACGGTCGTCTATATGAAGATTGAAATCGGTGAACAATACTTTTTCGTCTATTGTTCCGGGGTTAAAGACCTTGTTAATTCCCTTTAAATCAAGCATTTTTCTTCACCCCCGGCTTTTTCTTTCTTGAAAGCACATATAAATCGAACATCAGCGTCAGTATAAACAGTACCGTGATCGCAAGATTTGTGTCCTGTGACGGCAGACCCAGCGCCAGCGCGATAGATATACATGCCTTATATATTATCATGCCAAACAGCACTCCGGTTGTGATCCTAAGGCGCTTCACCTTTCTGAACACCGTAAGCCCTATGATTACCGCCGCAAGACCCATAACAAGCGTACCCGTTCCCGAGCCGACATTAAAGGCTCTTGAATACTGGCAGTACACACTGCCTGCAAGAGCTACAAGACCGTTGCAGAGCGCAAGTCCAATAATCTTTATCGTACCCGGGTCCTGCGCGAGCGTTACTACAAGTCCCTCGTTGTCGCCCGCGGAACGGAGCAGAAAGCCCGACTTTGTTCTTAAATACCAGTCAAGACCGAACTTAGCGACCAAAGCAATCACGAGAATTACTACAAGCTTTGAATATACCGCCGCATGTCCCGGAAAAAATTTTGCGGTCTGCGAGAAAATCGTTACGCTGTCCATACCAAGAAAGTCCGACGCCTTGCCGACAATGCTGTAGTTTACCGAATACAGCGCAGTCATTGTGAGAATACCGCTCAGAAGATCGCGGATTTTCAGCTTGACGTGGAATATTCCGGTAAATATTCCGGCTATGCAGCCCGAAAGAAACGCTGCCACAAGGGCCAGCCACGGGTTCCAGCCGTGATTTATAAATACAAAGCATACTGCTATGCCTAGTGGAAATGTTCCGTCTACCGACAAATCCGGAAAATCAAGTATTGAATATGTGATATAGATACCCATCGCAAGTATTCCGTAAATAAACCCCTGCTCGAGTATGCCGACTATAAGTCCTTCCATATGTAATATTTCCTTTTCTTTTTATAGGCGGGCATGTTGCCCTATCTTATACAGAAAAGTCCTCAATGCTTTATGCAGAGAGGACTTTTCCGATTATATTTAACCCTCTGATGAGGTCTTTACTTCTGCCCTGTCTGTGATTGACTGCGGGATTTCAAGATTTACTGTTGCCGCAGCATCCGGATTGATTGTGATCTTGCTCTCTGTCATTGTCTCAAACGGGATCGTTGTTATGTCCTCACCCTTAAGCACTCTTGCAGCCATAACGCCTGCCTTCTTGCCAAGCTCAACATAGTCGATACCTGCCGATGCAACGCAGCCGTTGCCAACCTGCTCCTCCTCGCTGCCAAATACCGGAATACCAGCAGCAGTAGCCTTTTCAAGAACTACCGGAAGATTATCAACAACAGTGTTGTCTGTCATGTTTGAAATACAGTCTACCTGTGTTACAAGAAGGTCTGCCGCCTGCGGAATTTCAGCCGCGTTTGTGATACCCTTTTCTACGATCTCAAAGCCGTAATCGGGAGCCGCCGCCTTGTAATCCTCAATCGTTGAAACAGAATTTGCCTCTGATGTCGTATAGAGAATACCGATCGTCTTTGCGTCCGGCAGCATTTCTCTTATAAGCTCAAGCTGCGCCTCAACCGGAAGCTTATCCGAAACGCCTGTGATTCCGTCCATAGCCT
>JBJEFT010000537.1:0-3159 GCA_051874315.1 Candidatus Ornithomonoglobus sp. | reverse complement strand
GGCGTAGATAGGCTATTCCTAAGCATTTTTGCAGTTTTTAAGTGTCAAACTCGGGAAGAAAACTTAATGCAAGCTATACAATTCATTTCTTATCCGAATATTGCAGAAAGCAGTCTGATTTTCGGGTTGTTTTTCCGGAATATCTGTGATATAATTATAAAATAAGTTTATACAGATACATATGGCGGATTAAAAATAAGGAGAGAAACACATGAAGGATATTAATATGAAATGGCTTGATACCCGTCTAAAGGGCGGCTATGTAACCTTCGGCGTGCCGCATAAGCGCGGAGAGGTTACGACCGGGGACAGCCTTGATATTGTACAGGACGGGCAGGCTGTGGTTGCGGAAACACACCCCATAGCATACTGGAATGATGGAAGCATCAAGTGGACATCCGTTACCGCGGAGCTTTCGGATGCGCCGGTGACCGTTAAAAAGGGCGCCGCAAAAAATGCGCCCGCAATGCCGGTGGAGGAAACAGAGGACGCAATTATCGTTGATAACGGAAGCTTTAAGGCGGTATTTTATAAGAGTGGAAAAACAATGCTTGAAGCAGACGGGATTTCTGTAAGCATAAGAGTTATTAAGACGGTCATATCAGAGGAGGACGATGTAACCGTTAAGAGGAATATCCCGTATTACGGTGAGATATCAGAATGTATGGTTGAATATTCCAGCGCGATCAAGACGGTTATCAGAATAAAGGGAACGCATAAGGCAAAGGATGGCGGCAGCTTTTTGCAGTTCACGGTTCGTTTTATCGTATATAAGGCATCGGGCAGAATTGACATCAAGCATACCTTCATATATGACGGTGATCCCGCAGCGGACATGATCGGAGGTGTGGCTGTTGACGTAAAGCGTAAGATGAACGGCGTATGCTTCAACCGCCGCGTAAAGCTTGCGGGCGACTGCGGCGTATTCCATGAGCCGCTTCAGATACTTAATCTGTGGAGACCGAAAATCGGTACTGAGATGTATAAGGCGCAGATGCGCGGAGAGCCGGTTGACGTAAGCAAGGCTATAGATTCAAGAAACGGACAGCCCTGCGCGGATCAGCTTGAAAACGTGACAATATGGGACAGCTTTAAATGCACGCAGGTAACGCCGGACAGCTTTACGGTGAAAAAGAGAACAGCGCCTCGGAATGTCGCGTATATAGACGCGAGCTTCGGCAGGCGCGCAAAGGGCTTTATGTTTGCGGGTGACGAAAAGGGCGGCTTCGGTGTCGGTCTGCGTCACTTCTATGAGAAGGCGCCTTCGGCGGTAAATGCCGGGGGACTTTCAACGGACGAGGGGACAATAACGGCATGGATACATCCTGTGGATGCCGAGCCGCTTGATATGAGACATTACGATACGGTATCGCATGACCAGACCTTCTATGAGGGCTATCCGTTCCTCAGAAGCGACCCGGTGGGAGTTGCGGCAACGAACGAGCTTTCGGTATTCATATATGATGATATTCCGTCGGATGAGAGGATAATGGCGGACGCGGACTGCGTATCACGTCCGGCTGTGCTTATATGTGAACCGGAATACTATAAGGAAACCTATGTAATGGGGACCTTTTCGCTGCCAGACCGCTCAACACCCTTAAAGAACTGGCTTGAGGACGAGCTTGACAAGATAGTTGATTTCTATATGAGAGAGGTCGAGCAGCGCCATTGGTACGGTCTGTACAACTATGGCGATGTAATGCATACATATGACTCCGGCAGACACTGCTGGCGCTACGATATGGGCGGCTACGCATGGCAGAATACGGAGCTGCTTCCGACATTGTGGCTGTGGTATGCGTTCCTGCGCTCGGGCAGAGGCGATATATTCGATTTTGCGGAGGCGATGAGCCGTCACACAGCGGATGTTGACACATACCATATCGGCGATAAAAAGGGCCTCGGCAGCCGCCACAATGTTATCCACTGGGGAGATTCCTGCAATGAGCCGCGTGTGGGCATGGCGGGGCATCACAGAGCGCTCTATTACCTCATGGGCGGTGATGCGAGAATAGGCGATGTGTTTGACGATGTGCGTGACGCGGACTTCTCAACGATCGGTGAATACGACCCCCTCGGCTTCTTCTATAAAAAAGAGGAAATGAAGCTGCCTACTCACGCCAGAACCGGCCCTGACTGGTCAACCTACTGCTCAAACTGGTATACGGAGTGGGAGAGAAAAGGAAATACAAAGTATCGCGACAAGATCAGGACAGGTATTGACGATCTTAAAAAATCGCCCTTGCGGATGATTTCCGGCTCAAACTATGAATATGATCCCGAAACGGGTCATCTCGGGTATATCGGCGAATCCGCATCGGGCGGCTCGCATCTTGCGATATGTATGGGAGGACCGCAGACATGGATCGAGCTTGCAAATCTGCTGGACGATGAAGTATTCCGCGAAATGCTTGTCGAATACGGCGCGTTCTATTATCTGCCTAAGGAGGAGAAGTCAAGGCGATCAAACGGTCTTGCGGACGGCAAGGGCTTTGAATATCCGTACATGGCGGCGGGGCTTGTAAGCTACGCGGCGCATGAGCTTCATGATGAAAAGCTTGCATATCAGGTATGGCAGGTGCTTATACATTCGCTTGCGGGCGAGAATAAGGATGAGGGCTTTGACAGTGAGTATATCAAGAACTGCTTCAACAATGAAAAGCTTGAGGAAATCTTCTGGATATCCACAAACTTTACTGCGCAGTGGTGTCTTAACACTATCTTTGCTCTTGAATATACAAAGGAATTTATGCTCCCTGCAAAAGAGGATTACCGATATGAGGAATGGGTCAAGTACGGTTATAAATAAGTATAATTAAACGCATCAAAACGAATCTAAACGTACCTAAAAATAGTCATTTAGGGTCAGTTTTAGGGTCAAAAATATATAGTTTTTAGGGTCAAAAAACACATATATTGACAGGAGATTTCTTTTTTGTAACATTATAAACATAAGATAAGAAGGATTTAATTTCCGTTATCTTATCGTAAAAAATAGGGTAGGGGACATTAAAATCCTCTACCCTATAATTCTATCAATCCATATTCAATTTACCATTCAGCGCCCTCATCGACCTTGATATTCTTCAAAGCGCCTTCAATATAATAGCGATAATGAAGGACATATCTTTGTAAAAATAGTGAACGACTGTATAC
>JBJEFT010000536.1:0-3168 GCA_051874315.1 Candidatus Ornithomonoglobus sp. | reverse complement strand
CTCAGCTTCTGACGAATCCTTGGCGGACGTCCAGCCTATAAATGACCATTCCCCGTTATCTTTTTCCTCCGGGAAGGTCACCGTACCCGATGTGTTGTTATTGTATATATTTATCGTTTCACGCATGAGCGCGTCGCTGTCAAGAGTATAAAAGTTCACCGTGACAGTTTTTACATATATCGCATACAGGGTTACGTCTCCGGTCACCTCATATGACGTAAGCGCTTCCTCCGCGTCCGGATCGGTATTCCAGCCTACAAATTCATAGCCGCTCTTTACCGCGGTCGGCGTGAGGTCCGCAGGCGAATTATCTATAACTGTCTGCTCCTGCTCGCTTGCCGAGCTTCCGCCGTTTGTGGCGTAATCATATGTAACCTTAAACTCCTCAGGCGGCGCCAGCTCCCATTCCGCCGCAAAGCTTGTGCTTTCATTCACGGAAATTGTTCCGTCTGCCGGCACAAGATTCTGATAATTGTCCTGTGAGCGCCAGCCCGTGAAATAATAGCCCGTTCTCTGTGGCGCGGACGGTGCCGTTACATCCACCGGAAATGTCACGCCGCTGCTGTTCATATACTGATAATATGTCTGCGTCTCGACCGGCAGAAACTCTGTTCCGCTTTCATCATTTACCGTAAAGGTTATTGTTATTTCATGCGAATATACAGCGAAATAATCGGTATTCTCGCTTATTTCCACTGTACCGTTCGCCTTATACTCAGCTTCTGACGAATCCTTGGCGGACGTCCAGCCTATAAATGACCATTCCCCGGTATCTTTTTCCTCCGGGAAAGTCACCGTACCCGATGTGTTGTTATTGTATATGTTTATACTTTCGCGCTTCAGCGACGTGCTGTCAGCAGTATAAAAATTCACTGTGACAGTTTTTACAAATATCGCATACAGGGTTACATCTCCGGTCACCTCATATGACGTAAGCGCTTCCTCCGCATCCGGATCGGTATTCCAGCCTACAAATTCATAGCCGCTCTTTACCGCGGTCGGCGTGAGGTCCGCAGGCGAATTATCTATAACTGTCTGCTCCTGCTCGCTTGCCGAGCTTCCGCCGTTTGTGGCGTAATCATATGTAACCTTAAACTCCTCAGGCGGCGCCAGCTCCCATTCCGCCGCAAAGCTTGTGCTTTCATTCACGGAAATTGTTCCGTCTGCCGGCACAAGATTCTGATAATTGTCCTGTGAGCGCCAGCCCGTGAAATAATAGCCCGTTCTCTGTGGCGCGGACGGTGCCGTTACATCCACCGGAAATGTCACGCCGCTGCTGTTCATATACTGATAATATGTCTGCGTCTCGACCGGCAGAAACTCTGTTCCGCTTTCATCATTTACCGTAAAGGTTATTGTTATTTCATGCGAATATACAGCGAAATAATCGGTATTCTCGCTTATTTCCACTGTACCGTTCGCCTTATACTCAGCTTCTGACGAATCCTTGGCGGACGTCCAGCCTATAAATGACCATTCCCCGTTATCTTTTTCCTCCGGGAAGGTCACCGTACCCGATGTGTTGTTATTGTATATATTTATCGTTTCACGCATGAGCGCGTCGCTGTCAAGAGTATAAAAGTTCACCGTGACAGTTTTTACATATATCGCATACAGGGTTACGTCTCCGGTCACCTCATATGACGTAAGCGCTTCCTCCGCGTCCGGATCGGTGTTCCAGCCGACAAACGCATAGCCTTCTTTTTCACAGACATTATTGTTTCCGGGTATAATGTCTGTCCCCTCGCTCACGGTCTCGGCAAATGTGTCCTCTCCGCGTAAGGCACCGCCGTTGTGTGCCGCATCATATGTGACAGTATACTCCGGCAGAGCGACTGTATACGGTGAATCCTCCGTTCCGCTTGATGATGTCATATCAAGCGCAGCCATATCTATATAGCATGCCGGACGCACACCCATATCAGAGGCATTCTCGAATACTGATGTGATTTCACCGGACACCGCATCCGATTCCGTATCCGAGTACGGCGGCATAATTACAAGCGTGTTAGAGCCAGTGCCTTCCTGAGGGGTTCGCATCCAATACGGATAATAATCCATATAGGCATAGTCGCTGCCATCCGGTATCTGCTGCCGCGCGTAATCCGTCGGTGATGTCAAATATGCACTGCCTCCGAGAAAGTTTGCCGCCTGCGCAACATTATATATCTGTATCATATCCGGCAGAAATACCGTGTCAGTATTGTATTCATATTGATATAATTCATAAAACTTGCTTATTGAATAAACATCGGTGGGCATATCAAAAGGAGCATACTCTTCTTCCATTGTACCGTCATACAATGAGTCGATCAGTGTCTTTTGAGACGTACTCACGATTGCTTTACGCTCCGCCGCGTTGAAGGAATTCAGAAAGCCCGCCTCATCCGCGTAGCCGTTAGCCTCAAGCCACATATACTCCTGCACCGGCGCAAAGCCGCACGTCCATTCAACCTCTCCTGCCTCCGCATCGGAATTAAGCCAGCAGCGTATATTACTGTCTCCCCAATAGTTAGAGCCGCTGTTTCTCACAGCATCGCCGTCCATCATCTTGGAATGAGATGATGTTTCTGACGGCGTCGCATCAGGATCATATCCCGCGTCAAAGGCTTTCATTGTAATAATCTTATCCGTCATAAGCAGCGGAAGATAACCCTCCGTATATTCATAGGCAATATCTGTGGAATTAATCACAGGAATGCCGTCCTCGTTTGTCTCACTTATTTTTTCAAACGCCATCACGCGCCAGGTAACAGGCTCGCCGCCGTATGTACCCATCTGAATGTAATCCCCTAATTTGAGAACCGCAGTCTCCGTTTCCGCCTCACTGTCCGCCGCAAAAGCGGGAGCCGATAAGGAAATCAGCATACAAGCCGTAAGGAAAAGAGACATCAATCTTTTACTCTTTTTCATAATTAAACTCCTCCTCTGATACATCGGTCATAAACCTGTTATTTTTACTAAACCTTTTTATATCAAGCATAAATATATATAACAATTATAACAAAAAATCCAAAAAATACATCACACAAAAAGGTGATACAAAAAACGTACCGCCTATACAAGCGATACGTTTTTTTCCTCAAAATCCCGGCAGTATCAGTTTTTTATTCACGGGAGTTTGACACCTTGATAAATACAATATAGATAGAAAATATCGTAATGGTG
>JBJEFT010000535.1:0-3174 GCA_051874315.1 Candidatus Ornithomonoglobus sp. | reverse complement strand
GAGATATAAACTTTTGCTTGTTCTCCACAAGCTGATAGCTGTAGCTGTCAAAGGTATCTTTAGTAACATATCGGTAAATATGCACGGTTTCATTCGTATTTCCCTGCCTGATAATGCGCCCTGCTCGCTGCTCCAAATCTGCTGAACAGATTTCACGGTGCATAGGGACAATTAATTCGAGTACATAAAAAAGACATTGATTATCGTTGCTGATAATCGGCACAGATGACGAAGGGATAACAAATGTTGATTGTCAAGGAATATTTCGTTACAGCAATAAATGGTATATGACTTATGTCTCACATAATCAAAACTCTGAATACGGAGGGTACCGAACTATTCTTGCGTCAAGCGATAATTTGCTTGATTGGAATTTTGAAGGAGTAATATTTCAAAATTCCGCTGATTATCCGCAGTGCGCTGCATTTCCTGCATTGCAGGATATGGAGTGGAACGGTTCTTATGTGCAAAATCCAAAGACAATAAGCCTCGTGGTATTGCTCTTGCAACAAGTATAGATTTGGGAGGAATTGAATTATGATGACAAATGCAGAATGGATATGCTCACCTATTGATATAGGCGAGCATATGTCCGATATTTTCAAAAGAAATAAAAGTCAGCAAACAAAAAAAGGCGGTCGGTTCAAATTGCGGAGCTTATTATAACCTATAATAACGGAAGTACGGGAAAGCATTATAACTGACAATTCGTGGAGTGTCAGCACAAGCCACATACTGTTTTCAGATATTTATGACGGAGAAACCTATGACGCGTCCGCAGAAATAAAAGAGCTTGGAAATGCGGTAATAAACAATAGTATTTCAAAATCAACGCTTATTCCTCAGGAGGGTGAAGTTGTAAAAGAGCAGGAAAAAATAAAGCCAGTAAGAATGTTTACAACCCCAAAGGCGAATGTGTAATTGATTTCGGTTAGAATATTGCGGGATATGTTGTTCTTGACTTAACAGCCGACAAAGATGATAAAATAGTCATATCACACGCAGAGGTGCTTGACAGTAACGGTAATTTCTATAATGAAAATTATAGGTCGGCTAAATCAAAGCTTTAATATATCTGCTGTGACGGTCATCAGACCTATAAGCCGTCTTTCACATATTTCGGCTTTCGGTATATAAGGCTTGACGAATATCCAATCGGTATAAGCGTCGATAATTTCACAGCAATTGCAATATATTCTGACATGAAGCGAACGGGGTATATCGAAACAGGCAACAAAAAGATAAATAAATTGGTTAAAAATACATTATGGTCGCAACGGGGTAATTTTATCGATATTCCTACTGACTGTCCCCAAAGAGATGAGCGTATGGGCTGGCTCGGTGACGCACAGGTGTTCGCTAAGACCGCAAGCTATAATTATAATAAAAAAATTCTTTGGCAAATGGCTCGGTGATCTGCGTGCGGAACAGCGCGAGAACGGCTCAGTTCCTGATACCGTACCGAATTTTTGGCTTTTGAGCCGTTCAAGCACGGCTTGGGGAGATGTCATGACGGTTATTCCACGGCAGATGTACTTAATGTATGGTGACAAGAAAGATATTGAAGCTAATTTTGACACTATGAAACGCTGGGTAGATTTTATGACGAATGACAGTATTGATAAATACCTGTGGACTTGCGCAGATGACTCTGATAAAATGTGGCGTAAGCATTACGGCGATTGGCTCGCGCTTGATGCGCCATCATGAAGCTATCGTGGTATTACGCCTGATAACTTTATTGCAAGCGCATTTTACATATATTCAACAGAGATACTGATAAAAGCAGGAAAAGTAATAGGCAAGGATATGTCTGAATATGAGGCGCTGTATAAAAATATAGTATCAACCTTTAAAAACAAATTTACTGAATATTCCGATGATAAAGTCATCGTAGAAATAAGTAATAATTAGTGTTAAAAATATTGGGGTGCATCAAAATCTTGCGTTTTGCTGCACCCCGATATAACATATAAATTAAAACAGCATTACGCCCTTGAGAGAGTATAAGGGCGCAATGACTATTATATTCTTTAATCATCAAAGAAGCTTGACCATGACGTAACTGCCTTTGAATAGCCGGAAAGCTCTTCGCTGCTTCCATCGTATTTCGTCCCTACGGCTCCGCCGGAGGTTGTGACAACTTCCTTTGCCGTAAATACCTTAACATTCATTTCCGGGGCTGTAAAAGTTTTCTTCATCCTGTCCACCTCCATTATTCGATTACCACACTGTTGACCGTTGTTGTTACCGGTAAATCCGATATTACAATGGCTAACTGTATATCGCTTTCACCTGAAAATTCTGTAAAGTTTTCACTGTTCAAAGCTTTCTCTACAGTAAATGTGCCGTTACCATCCGTATAGTTCACCTTAACCGTTTTATTGTTCAGACTGTTTGCCTTTTCCTCGAAAGTATATACTGCCTGCTCTATTTTCGGGGTGAATGTAAGTGAAGTCAGACCTCTGTCGCCGCTTGTTGTTGCTGTATTTCTATAACAAATTAGTACATCACCCTTTTTCACCGAAATATTGCTATTGCTTGAACCTGCTACAACAGTTCCGTCCGCTTTATAGATAAGCGATGACATATAACTGGTTATTACATATACCAACGTTCCGTCTGACGGTGCCACAAATTCCGCATAACCGCTTCCAAAGGCGGATAATTCCGGTGCTGTATCCGCTGTGAAGGTAGCGCTATTTGCACTTCCATTAATATTGGTTGAGAAAAATGTTGCAATCATATTTGAAGGATACATTGCGTCCTTTTCTCTCGTAGTTGACTCCGGCATATAAACCGTCAGTCCTCCTCCCAAATCAAATTTTCCGGTTGCTTTGGTTTGTGTCACATCAGCTTCAGCATTATAGGCATATGAAGCCACGCCGGTCTTACTGTTAAATATGGTCTGCGCACTCGCTGAAGTTCCCATTACTGCCATAATCACAGCCGCCGCTGCCGCAATGCACGCTATTTTTTTTATTTTCATATAAATCTTCCTTTCTGATTTAGAGTATGAATATATCCATATTGTTATTTTAACACATCCGCTGTATTTAGTACATTGCATTATCCAGACTCTTGTTTGCGTTTTTTGACATTATATAACGGAGCTACCGAATTGCCGAAACAAGCTCAGCCACGGCTTTTGTTATATCCGGAAGGATATAATTT
>JBJEFT010000534.1:0-12888 GCA_051874315.1 Candidatus Ornithomonoglobus sp. | reverse complement strand
GCCTTTGGTTCTATTTGTTCAATCATTGACATTACCTCCAAATCTTGTTTTTATATAACACTCATGAGAGCAGTACTTTCTGTTTGCGCTCGGACTGCTCATAAAACTCCTGCCGCATTCGGCGCAGGTTATTTTCATACCAAAGCTATGGCTGCTGAAATTATCATTCCACCATTTCAGACGGCATTTATCCGAGCAGAACTTCTTAGGTCGGCCTCGCTTCGTCTGTTCTAACGCTTTCCCGCAGTTCGGGCATATTGCTATTTCATCGCGATTTATCTTTACCGCCTCTCCATATCCGGCAATGTTATTATTCTTGCAAAACCTGCGTACCGCATCACGGCTCATACCCAATTTAGTGCCGATAGCCTTGTAGCCTATCCCTCTACTGCGCATTTCAATTATTTTTGTCCGTTCCGCATCGGTCAATGACTCCACCTCCTGAAAAAGTAATAAAAAACATTAAAAAAACCATCAAAAAACATTAAAAAACATATATTTTTTGAAATTACGTTTTCCATAACAAAAAGTGCCTCAAATCCGCATGGTTGCTTGATTTTCAGCACTTTTATATACTGTTTTTCGTGTTATACTCTTAAACGAAATACAATCACTCAAAAACGCAGTAACCATCAGCATTTAAGGCATATTTCACGCACAATTTAAGGCCCCACCCCTCTAATTCCGCGAAAATTTACGTTTGAGGGGGCGGCGGTCTTGGTGCATACCGCCGGTAAGATACATATCCCCATTCCCCTTTAAATGGCTTGGTTATGCGATTTTTGATATGTTTCCTATTTTCGTTAACTGTACTATTTTTTGTACAGTTCTTCCTTATGTTTCGATTAACTGTTCCATTTATAGTGCAGTTTGTTTCGATTGATTGTTTGATGCTTTGGAACCATAATTTTTCGTAATGCTTATAAAAAACACCTCAATATCCGTATGTCGGCAAGCTGTCCTCGCGCCCGGTCTTTTTATCATGACAAAGCTTGCAAAGACTCTGCCAATTACTCTTATCCCAGAACAATTCTTGATTACATCTGTGTGGTTCTTTATGGTCAACCACCGTAGCTTGAACGTACTTTCCGTTCCTCTTACAAATCTCACACAAAGGATGCTCTCGAAGATATGCCTTGCTTGCTCTCTGCCATTTGGAACCGTATCCTCTCTTGCTTGCCGAGCGTGTGTATTCAGGATGTAGTGTCTTATGCTCGGTACAATATTTCTGTCCATAAGCGACAAGTATACCGCATCCCGGATGCTTGCACGGTGTGTTCGGTCGGTATGGCATATATTCATCTCCTCATTTTTCAAGCGGAACAAGGGAACAAGAGAACAAGAATTCTCTATATATTATTTTAGTATATATATAAATATATAATCCCATTATAATTAATACAATTTTATTGTTCCGCTTGTTCCTTGTTCCCTGAAGTGTTAGGTTTTATGCGGTTTTCGCATGGAACAAGCTCCGCTTACGCTTGTTCCATTCTTGTTCCTTGTTCCTGATTTACGGTATAGCGAAGCTAACTATTCGAAAATATACTTCCCTCTCGTACAAAAAGGACTCTCTTGTTCGAGAACGCCCTCTGTTTATATTTCTCTTGCGATTATATAATAACACAAAGTCAATGGTGACATCAAGGTGACATGGGGTGACATTTTTAAATTTCTAAAATTTTATTAAAGCTGTCTAATGCCACTTTATGTAATCTTATAACATGACGACGTGTTAGATTAACATCATTTGCAATATAACCCCATGTTTTTCTTTCGGCATAATGCATCCACAGAATTCTTTTGTACCTTTCATCCCACAGTCTGTCCAACTGCTCCCATACCTCTGCCTTCAAATCAACAAGCTTATCGATTTCTTCGTCAAGCTCACGGTCAAGGTCAACGATTTTTGCCATAATATTTTCAAGTGGGTTCTTTTCTCTTGTATGCTGTACTGCCTCGCTGTCACATTTCGGTGTTGTATTAAGTGCCACATCTCTGAGTGTGGCGAGCCGCTGCTGTTTCTTGTTAATCGCCTCATCCAGCTCAATAAGCCGATTTAAATATTCCTTCGCCGTCATAACAAATAGTCCTCCATATCTTCAAGAGCGGCAATCAAGCCGTCAAAGTCCTCATCCTCGCCCAACACATCCGCCAATGCAAACACCGTCTCGGCATACACACCGTAGTCCTCTGCCATGCCGCACAGATAATCATTCCTGTCCTTGTACCCATATTCCTCATAGATATTCACTTTGAGACCTCCTCTATTCTCGCCTTAACTGCCTCCATCAATGCAGCTTGTCCTATATCCTTACTCTCAAGAGCCGCCATAACTCTTTCGTCTATAGTTCCTTTTGTGATTATGTGGTGAATAACCACTGTGTTTTTCTGTCCCTGTCTATATAACCTTGCATTCGCCTGCTGATAAAGCTCCAAGCTCCATGTAAGACCGAACCATATTATCGTACTGCCGCCTGCCTGTAAGTTCAATCCATGTCCGCAGCTTGCCGGATGCGCTATGGCAATCTGTCTGTTACCGCTGTTCCATTCAGCTATATCCGATTCTGTCTTTATTTCCCGTGCCGGAAACCGCTCCATTATCCTGTCACGGTCATGCTTGTAGCTGTAATACACAAGCACAGGCTTACCGTTAGCCACTTCAATCAAATCCTCCAATGCATCAAGCTTTTTGCTGTGAATATATTTCGCATTGCCGTTCTCATCATAAGCCGCACCGTTGGCAAGCTGCAGCAGCTTATTTGATAAGCTCGCCGCGTTCACTGCATCAATATCACCGTCCGCAAAGGGAAGCAGCATTTCACGCTCCAGCCGTTTATACATATCCGTTTCTTTGCCGCTCATCCGAACCTCGACCACATTATCAATCCTGTCCGGCATCCTCAGATGATCCGCAGCCTTCATGGAAATACACATATCAGACAGTATGTTATATATCCTCTCCTCTGCATCCGGCAGAGGCTTATACGAATACACAATCATACCGTTTCTCTTATCAGGTTTGAAATATGTATCACGAAACCTTGTTATATATTGACCGAGCCGCTGTCCCATATCAAGAATATTTATCTCAGCCCACAAATCCATAAGACCGTTCGGAGCAGGTGTACCCGTAAGACCTACAATGCGTTCCACTTTAGGACGGACCTTTCTGAGTGCTTTGAACCGTCTGCTTTGATGAGATTTGAACGAGCTCAGCTCATCAATTACGATCATGTCAAAATCAAAGTGGTGATTTTTAATAAGCCACTCAACATTCTCGCGATTGATTATATAAATATCCGCGTCAGCCTTTATAGCGTTTTCCCTTTCAGTCGCAGTACCGAGTATCTTCGAAAATCGCAGATGTCTTAAATGCTCCCACTTCTCAGCCTCGCCCGTCCAGGTAGTCATCGCTACTCTTAATGGTGCAATAATCAGCACCTTTGACACCTCAAACCTTTCATACATCAATTTCTCTATCGCTGTGAGCGTAGTCACAGTCTTACCCAAGCCGCATTCAAGAAATAACGCCGCTATCGGATTATGTAATATAAAATCCACACCATATTTCTGATAGTCGTGCAGATTATCCTTTTTCAATCTCATTAAGCACTCCCTCTATCTGTTCCGGTCGGTCAATGCAGTATACTGCAAAACCTAACTGCTCTAACTGCCGTTTTCGTTTCCGTTGAATACTTCTCATGCTCTCACCCGGCGCCTTCAGCTCCGCAAATGTCATCCTGCCGCCCGGCATAAGCACAAGCCTGTCGGGGACACCGTTCATCCCCGGAGATACAAACTTTAATGCAAGTCCGCCCCGAAGCTTTGCGGCATTTACGAATTTTCTTTCAATTTCCCGTTCTCTCATTTAATCATCTCCTCATATTTTGGGAAAAGGAACAAGGGAACAACGGAACAAGATTTTCCTATATATTATTTTAGTATATATATAAATATATAACCCATTATAATTAATACAATTTTATTGTTCCGCTTGTTCCATATCCCTTGATTTCTTAGGTTTTATGCGGTTTTCGAGTGGAACAAGCTCCGCTTGCGCTTGTTCCGTTCTTGTTCCTTGTTCCGGTTTTACGGTACAGCAAAGCTGACCATTGGTAAAATGGTCAATTTCGTTAATATGGTTTACAGCGTTAATCCTGCTTTACATACAGCCTTTGCTTGCCGTAAAGCGGAACAACCTTCATGCCGCCCCGCTCCCAGCCGCCTATCTTGTTCATTATCGCGGCTATCTCATATGAATCCGACTTCTTTATGGTCGCACCGTCCTTGCCGAAGCACTCGCACCATATTTCCATGTTACATACAGTCCTGCGCTCGATATTGCCGTTATGCTTCACGGCTCCGAACTCGCTATCGCCAAGATAATTACGTCTGTCATAGATTGACATATCATCCCAGTTTTCGGGCAGACGCATATTGAGATACGAACGCACAAGTCCCTCGCGCTCGTCCGTCTCCATTGCCGCTGTCTGCTCCTCTACGGCTGCCGCTTCCTCTTCGCCTTCAAGGTACAGCTTCTCACCGTTACGGTATATAGCCATTGTCTCCGCCCATATCTGCCGCACCTCGTCATCGGTAAGCTGCCATGAGCTTTTAGCCGAGTTCGTACTTACTCTCACGGGCCAAAAACGGCGGTTTCCGGTAATATCACGAAGGAAGCCGGACTCGTTATTCGTGGAGCCGACAATAACGCACTGGCGCGGATGGTTTTCTACATTTACACCATAGCTTGCTCTGAACTTATCATCAACTCTTGATAAAAATGATTTTACCGTTTCCACATCTGTTTTACGCATACCCGCAAGCTCGCCAAGCTCCAATATCCAGTAGCCCTGCAGCTTCTCCGGACCCGATTTGTCCTTCATATCCGTGAGCGTAAGACTGTCCGAGAACCACTTTCCCGCAAGCTTTGCAAAGAAGGTTGACTTGCCTATGCCCTGTGGACCGTTAAGGATAAGCACACTGTCAAACTTTATGCCGGGTGTATATATTCTCGCTATCGCCGCAACAAGGGTTTTACGGATAACCGCTTTTGTGTATACAGTATTTTCTGCACCGAAATAGTCAATGAGCAATCTTTCAACACGCTTAACACCGTCCCATTTGGGCAGTGCCTCAAGGTATTCTTTTATGGGATGATATGCCCGTTCCGCAGCTACGGCAAGTATTGCGTCCTTTGTTTTTGCAGGCGAATATACACCGTATTTCTTGCTCAGATATACCTTAAGTGCGGCATTATCCGAATCGTTCCAACCGTCCTTTATCTGCTCCCACGGCAGACCGCTCCTTGCATCTATGCCGTCACGATGCAGGTTAAACGCTATACTTCTGAGTCCGTCATCGTGACGGAGTATCAGAACAAGATTATCAAGGGTTTCTTTTACATTGCCCTTCTTGTCAAATTCAAGCTTACTTTTCCATTCATCATCTTCGGGAAGTTCAGTAAAATCCCTGTCTATTTCATTCTCTTTATCGGTTAGTGCCTGACGCTTCACCTTGCCGTTATCTGCGGCAAAGCTCATCATAGCCTTAAAGGATGGGGAGCGTTCATTATCAGCTTCGTCCTTATCAAGATGTCCGAATTTATGTATCCGTACAAGGTCAAAGGCATTGCACAGCTTACCGCAGGCGGGATCTGTGGCATGGTGGGAATACGCATATTTATCGTTATATACTATCACTCCCGCAACAGAGTCGGCAGGAATATAGTCATACCGTCCCGTTATACTGCTCGGAGTATATACATCAGTTAAAAATTCGGATATAGCCTCCGTTATGGAATATGCCCTGCAGAACGAACCGATAATGCCACGCTTCTCAAGCGGATCCTGCTGCTTTTTTATAGAGTGTGTGAGTATCTTTCTTTGCCTTGATGAAACAGGATACTCCGATGTATCCTTCCAATTCTTGTAGCGTGTTAGTATAGAGTCCGCATCAATCAGACTGCCGTCCTTGCTTTTGAACACAAACTCACCGTCAGATGATGTGGACGGCCAATACATAAGTCTGTGCGGTTGGTAAGTGGTATCGTCAAACTGTTCGATTCCTACATCCGCCGCTATTCTTCTTGCTATTGCGGCATATTCGTCCGCTGTTACAGGACGGGACAGCGGGATGATAAGCCGAAGTCTTGGTTTTTCGGGTGTGTGCTTATGAGTGGAGTATACAACGCATCTGTATTCGAACAGCAGCTCTATATCCTCCCAAAAGTCCGTATCCGCATAATCGGCATCAAGCGTGATAAGGCAGCGGTTTATTACGCTGTCCTTTTTACGGGCGCCGTTAAGCTCTCCGCCTACAAAGCCGCCCACGTCCTTTATATTATCCTGCTGACCTTTAGGCAGCTTGCGGTACTCCGCCATAGTCTCAGCGGTACGGAATGTATGTGAGCAGCGTTTGACAAACTGCTCCCATGTCATTTCTACGGTTTTCCATTTTTTCGCCGTCCTGCTGTTTGCGACCGATATTCTCATGGCGCTGTCGCCTCCCTGCAATCAGAGCTGAAATACCGAATAGGCATATTCCTGTCCTTTGCAATCCGTATCTCACTCTGCATACCCTCGGATATTTTATCACCGAACACCCATAATTCCTTACAGCGTTTAAGCATCTGTATACCGTGTATCATGCCTATTCTGCGCTCCGATTCAATATTGTCATTGAGAAATAAGGTAAAGTATATATGCGGACAGAACGGCAGCTTATTTTTGCTTATGGCAAAACGGCAGTAGGCTTTTGCCTGCTGTATATTTCCCTCAATATCACCTCTCAAGGGTGATGCTATATACACCCACGGAACATAGATATCGCCTTTATTCCTTGCCGCTTCTTTCCTCATTTTCATATACACTTGCCCGAAGGTCGGATCAGGATAATACTCCTCATTCCTGTACATTTGTCTCCCTCCCGCTGTCGGCTGCCGTATGTTTCTTTTCAACGGCAAGCTGTGTTTTCCGTTTATAGAACGGACATTTATTGTCCTTGAAGTTATTATCCGTAAGGCAAATACACTTACCGTCCACGTTTGCAAAACAGTCCTTATACTTTGTGCATCTTACCCGTGATGTCATCTTCTCCCTCCTCATATGCGCACAGCTTTTCCACAATTTTTCTCACAGGCGAGAATGCGTTCATCTCGCGTATGAGTGTTTCCTGTGCGTATTCCGGGAACGCTACTCTGTCAATAACAGCGGCACCCGTTTCAGTTCTTTTTGTTAGTCTCATAATAATCCTCCATCTTGCCGCCTTGCGGCGCCACAAATTTAACGTGAAAAAGAAGCTTGTCATCACTTTTGCTACGCAAAAGCCTCACTACGTTCGTCCGCACTGCTTTGCGGTGAGTACAGATTGCCGCTCGCGCCAACGCCGACGTATGTGTATACTTCAAGTTGGCGCGGGTGGTGAGATGCGCCGCTTATCTTTCACGTTATTTCCTTTCACGATTTTTTGTAGTAATTACATTCATACCCATCAGCGGCAAGCGGCAGTCCTTCCGCCCAATCAGGGTTTATGCTCATAAGTCTGCACATCTCATCAACTGAACCTTGTCCCTCAGGCATCTCGGCTATTATTTCGTCATGCACATGAAATACTATGTTATACCCTGCCTTATTAACATTCATCATAGCCGATGCAAGCAGGTCACGAGCTATACCTTGAACCGCATTCTCCACAAGCTTACCGCCGAAGGTTTCAAGACGCTCCCACTTTTTTGCCGCACTTATCCCCATATATGTAACACTTGCTCCGCCGAAACGGTTAGTACCCATGCCCGGCCTTATGTACGACAGTCTTCTGCCGCTAGGAAGTTGCAGAAACAGTATTCCATGCTCATACATGAATGTAAGCCTACCAACCTGTGCTGTTGTTTTATCACTTATTGTTTTTTTAGCAGCACCGTCAACTTCATACCATAGCCGTACTATATTCGGATTTGCGTTCCGCCAATCATAGATCAGTCCCTCAAGCTCATCCTCCGGTATACCCATATCAACCGCACCCATAGATATCAATGCTCCGACAGAGCCGCCGTAACCGCAGGCAAGCTCTGATATCTTGCCCTTTTGCCGTAATTCAGAGTTCTGTCCGTGCTTCTCTACGGGAACACCAAACATCCTTGATGCGGCAGCACAGTATATATCTCCGCCGTTTTTGAAGATGTCAAGCCGCCACTGTTCACCGGCAAGCCATGACAGCACTCTTGCTTCAATAGCAGAGAAGTCTGCTACAATAAATCTGTGGTTTTGTTTCGGTACGAGAACGGTGCGAATAAGCTCGGACAGCACATTCGGCACATTGCCGTACAGCATCTGCACCGTTTCAAAATCGCCGTTCTTAACTATGTCCCGTGCAAGTCCCAAATCCGGTAAATGGTTCTGAGGCAGATTTTGCGGCTGCAGTATATTACCGCACCATCTTCCTGTTCTTGATGCTCCGTAAAACCGTAATAATCCGCGTATACGGCTGTCATTACAAACGGCGCGTGTAACGGCTTCATATTTCTTAACGGATGTTTTTGCAAGCAGCAGTCGCAGCTGAAGCATTTCACGAACATCACCGTCCGTATTGGCCACAAGCTCCTTTACAGCCTTTTTTGAAAGACTGTCAACTGCTATGCCATTATCACTGAGCCACGCCTTAAGCTGATTTATGGAGTTTGGATTTTCAAGTCCCGTCAGCTCGTATGCCTGCTCCGTTGTGACAGCCGTCTGTGTCTTACTGAGCTTTATTGCCTCCTTAGCAAGCTGAAGGTCTACAAGCACACCTCGGTCATTTATTCTTTGATCGAGTACATACAAATCATGCTCCGATTCCGAAACCGGGTACCGACGTAGCTTATATGCAATGGCGCGTTCGACCTCAACATCACGCATACAATATTTTTTGAACTGGTCCCACTTTTCCGGAGCGTCACTCGGCATATTCCTCATCCTGCCGCCGTTTACTTTTGTCGGCTTACAGGGAACACAGAAATATTTAATAAGCTCCTTGCCCTCTGTGAGCTTCTGCTTTTCAAGACCGAGTGCCGCTCCGACATCCGCAAGGGATGCCGGGAGTGACAGCTCCGCCGCCTGTACCGCAGTGCAGTACCATGATGCGGAATCAAGCTGTATTCCAAGATGCTTTGACAGACACACTCGCTCGAACATTGCGTTATATGCTGTTTTTATGACCTCGGATGATTGGAGTGCCGTTGTTATATTCTCCGGCAATGTTTCGCCGTTGGCGAGGTCGATTATCTTGATTTCGCCGTCATCCGCCGAATATGCAAACAGCAGTATTTCAAAATTCGGTGAGTCGGCATATTTATATACACCGCACTTTGAGAGATCAACATCCGAGAATGTCTCAATGTCTATGGATAACTTTTTCATAGCTTATATGATATCCTCATCACTGCCCAAGAAATCATCATCCTCATCCTCGTATATGTCAAAATCATCCTCCGCTCTGGTTCTTCCGCCGAGTGATTCACCGTCAGCAATTTTCTGTATATTGCCGAGACCACAGGCAATGCCTCTGTTGCCTCTTACATTGAACGGATATATGGAAATGGACACTCTCGCATAACAGCCGCTGTATACCTCCTCACGGTCTCTGATTCTGTTTTTCTGCCTGTCAACTATCTGCGGCTTTTCCTTTGAGTTCGCATTTATGAAATAGCTGTTCTCATATGCCGGATCATCCGGACGTTCTATATCACCGTCACGAAGGGGCAGCTTCAAATTCGCAGGTATCTTGCCTCCGAACTTTGATACCTTTCCGTCCTGCTTTGCCTCCTCAATCGCCTGTTTTATTTTCTTTAATGTTTCCTTGTCCGATTTCGGGATAATAAGCGAGACGCTGTATTTCTCATCACTCTCGCTGCCGTCGTTATTCTTGATAACTGCGGGCTCCCAGACATGGGCATATGATAATCTTACTTTTCCTGTTACTAAATTCGGCATTTTAATCCTCCTTAAACTCATCAAAACTATTTACTTCCTTTCGCTTATCCGTTTCGGGAACGAGCGAAAGCTTGCCTTTCGGCTTTTCTACATATTTGCCTATTATCTCTGCAAACTTTTTCTTACCCATCAGCTTTTCCATTTCAGTAATACCAATAAGCTCCTGTTTATATAACTGCGACAGGGCAAACCCGTTTTTAAGGCATACCTCCGCCACCTTTTTCTTATCCCTGTATCTGCGGTTCGACTTACCCTCGACTACCTTGTAACCGTTCCACTTTTTGCCGTCCTTTATAGCCCTCGCCTGCGCGTATGCGAATATATCATTTACCCAGCTTGTGAGCGCATCAGCTATCGGCAGTATGCTTTCTATCTCATCATCGGAAAGCGATGCAGGTTCGGTAAATTCACGCTTTGCAAGCTCCAGCATATGATCGGCGCGTTCACGGCAGGTGGCTTTTAGCTTACAGAATCGGCAATGCTCTCCGGCTTTGAAATCGCCCTCGCCCTTTGCAGCAAGCGCCGCTATAGGCTTCAATGTGTTTTCTGCCCATTGCAGCAACTCGTTAACTGATATTTCCCATTCTGATATACTGTTAAGACGCGGCTGTACTATGGACATTTTCACGTTCTTTATATCATACAGAAAATCGTATAAGCTAAGCGCACCGAGCGCATACAGCATCATCTGCGGATTATTCTCCGCCGTGACAGCCACGCCCTTGCCGTACTTGAAGTCTATCACCTGTATGACATCATCCGCAACAATTACAAGGTCACCGGTGCCGAACCCAGCCTCGGCATAGCTTGAATAGTCAAGTCTCTGCTCTACAAGTACCTGCACATCCGGGCATGACTTGCGCATTTCTTCTATCTTGTCAATGACATAGTACAAGTAACTGTCGGTATAGCGATCCATCTCGGCAAAATCAAAATCTCCCGTAGCCGGAACGGGCAAGGCCTCCTCGCCCAAATACCGACGCACCTTATATTCCGCTACTTCATGTGCCGCGCTGCCCTCTGCGGCATATATCGTGGTTTCATCAGGTAAGTCCTTTGTTGCCATAACAGACGGAGGACAGGCAAGCCATCTGTGAGCCGATGATGCCGATAACATTGCATGATTATTTGGCGGCATATCACATTTCCTCCTTCAGCTTCATCAAACCTTTGTAAAACTCGGCGAAATGCTCCTCCGGCAATTCGGGAAGTGAGTTTACTCCGAATGATGTGAGCATAGCCTTAACCTCCTTCTTCTTTCCGGCATGAGCGACAGCACCTGCCAATTCTCTAAGTTCCAACCGCGTGGGCTGCTTTACAGCATTATCCACCTTATCTGCATCAGCAGCTTCTTTTGTATTGCTTGGTGCGGCATCCTTCTCAGACAGCACTTTCGATATTTGCTTACGATTATCACCGTCGGCGATACCCTGCGCCAGAACCTCTACGCTGTCTGCAAGAGAGCGCATACTCTCCACTACATCCAGCAGCATTTTAATCTTACTCATCTTAAACCTCCTCGTAAATTTTTTATCAATATACGGCTCACAACTAAACAGCCCATAAATATTTATATATTGACACAAACAGTCTTTATCCGATAAAATTCTCACCATAAAAAGCTAAAAGCCCAACCCGGCAGCATCGCTGTCGAATCAGGCTTCTCTGTACTTTTATGTATGCTAATCAGACGGTACAGAAATCCATTCTGCCGCCTATTCAAATTTCCGAGCAAATCGAACGCCTCCCTGTGTCTTTTTACAGCAGAAAATGTGACCTTTTTCTGTGTTTACCACATTATATTGAGAATGTAGTAAAAAGAAAACAGAATATACTGTTATTCTGTAGAAAATACACATTTTATCAAGTTTTCGGTCGGACGATTTTTATGGAAATTGCTGAAGGGTTTATTGACAAATTCTATTCTCTATAGTATAATCTAATTACATTATCAATATTATGTTGTATTTTTAGAAAACAAGTCGAATACAAGACCAAGCATCTGTATGCGTCTAAAATGCACCTCGCCGCGCTCTGCAGTATATATCCTCGTTGTATTCACGCTTGAATGTCCGAGAATGTCTGCAAGCCGTATCACATCCTGATGTGTTTTGTAATATGTACGAGCGAACAGATGCCGAAGCGAATGCGGAAACACCTTTGATGCAAGCACACCCGCCTTGTGGCAAAGTTTCTTCATTTCTGCCCATATATTACTGCGGTCAAGCGGACGCCCGGTTCTCGTAACAAATATCGTGCCTTTCTTTATATTTTTCATTGCAATATATGTCTTCAGCAGCTCTGCCAAAGAATCGGGTATATACACCTTACGGCTTTTGCCCTTGTTTGCCACATATGCAATGCCGCGTTTTATGGCCTCCACCGTTATGAATTTCAACTCTGATACCCTTATCCCACATGAGCATAAAGTCTGCATGACATAATATAATCTGACTTTGCAGCCTTCATATGCAGTTTGCAAAAGCCGCTCATATTCCTCCTTCGTAAGCTCTCTCTTCGGATCAGCAAAGGCATCCTTTTGGATTTTTATATTCTTAACCTTGTATTCCGGGTGTCCAAGCCAATCAAAGTATGAGTTTAGCGATGAAAGCATGGTATTAACACTCGCAGCCTCATATTTTCCCTCAAGCTCTTTCTTGTATTCTATAGTCAATTCTTTACTTATTTCACGACCGTCAAGCCATTTTATATACGCTGTCACATCACGAATATATTTTGAAACAGTTGCATCCGATTTTTCATCGGAAATGAGATAATTTTTAAATTCTTCTATATTCATCAATAAATCCTCCGTAAATTATTATATACTTTTATTATTGTTTTGTAAAGATATTAAATTAAATAAGGTAGGCGGAGGGCATTAGCCCTCCACCTCCCGTTGCACCGTTCATAAGAT
>JBJEFT010000533.1:0-3194 GCA_051874315.1 Candidatus Ornithomonoglobus sp. | reverse complement strand
TTTCATCCCAAAGCAACGTCAAGTATCATCATGACCGTAAAGCCTGCCGCAAACAGCAGCGTGCCTATATTTGAGTGCTTTCCGGCTGACATTTCGGGGATAAGCTCCTCAACGACCACATACAGCATCGCGCCCGCGGCAAAGCTCAGCAAATACGGGAGCGCGGGAACAATGAAGCCTGCCGCAAGGATCGTAAGCAGCGCCCCGATCGGCTCCACGGCTCCGGACAGGACGCCGTAAAGAAACGCCTTGGGCTTTTTCACGCCCTCCGCTCTGAGCGGCATTGATATGATAGCGCCCTCGGGGAAGTTCTGTATCGCGATTCCTATGGCAAGCGCCGCCGCGCTCATGGCGGTGATTTCGGCGTTCCCCCTAAGCAGTCCGGCGTACACCACGCCTACCGCCATTCCCTCCGGCAGATTATGCAGAGCCACCGCAAGAACAAGCATGGTTGTCTTTTTGAGATGACTGTCGGGTCCCTCCGCCTGCTTACTGTTCATATGAAGGTGGGGGATTATATGATCCAGCAGCAGCAAAAACAAAATTCCTGTCAGGAATCCGGCTGCCGCGGGTATAAACGAAAGCTTTCCCATTGGATCCGACTGCTCTATTGCCGGGATCAGCAGACTCCATACCGATGCCGCGACCATAACTCCGGCGGCAAAGCCTGTCAGAGACCTTTGCAGCAATTCGTTCATTGACTTTTTCATAAAGAACACGCACGCCGCTCCGCACGATGTTCCCAAAAACGGGATCAGAATACCCTTTAACAGTTCTATTGTCATTTTTTTTGTTCTCCTGAATGTTTATATTCCGTACTCTGATTTTATCCTGAGAATACGGTTTACCGCCGCGTCAAGCGTCTGCGCGGTAATTTCGCCGCTGTTGACAGCGTTAAGAACCTCTGTGTATGCCGTGTCAAAATCGGACACGATTATCATGTCGTTTCCGGCAAGCACCGCTTTTGTATACGGCGTTTCATATTCCGCCATTGCCTGCATGGACATATCATCGGTCATGATTATTCCGTCAAAGCCTAATTCGTCGCGGAGTATGCTGTGTAGCTGCGGCGATATGGATGCGGGAACGTCCTCGCCGGTTTCGGTTATGATGTTGTGGGCGACAAGCGCCGCAGCGGCTCCGGCGGCTATTCCGCTCTCAAACGGCAGAAAGTCATTGGTACGGAAGGAATCAAGGCTCCTGTTGTCTATGGCAATTCCGGTATGGGTGTCAACGTTATTGCCGTAACCGGGGAAGTGCTTAAGACATGACATTATACCCTCGTTTTTTGCCGCTTCCGTAACGGCTGCGGTATATTCCGCTGTTATCTCTGCGTTCTGTCCTAAGGAACGGTCATATATGAAGTCCTCCGGGTCGGTTGAAACGTCCGCAACCGGAGCAAGATTCATGGTTATGCCGAGACCTTTGAGGAGCCGCGATTTTTCGGAGGTGTTTTCAATAACCGCGTCAATGCCGCCAAGCTCATAGTAATACTGCGGACTTTCATATTTTGCGGGCGCAAGCTTCGGGTTTGAGCTTACGCGCACTACAGTGCCGCCTTCCTCGTCAACTGCGATAACCGGCTCAATACCGCAGGCGTCCTTATAGCTCTGTATTTTTTTTCTGACCTCTTTTTCCGTGAGGTTTTCAAAGTCAACTGCGAACATTACAATGCCGCCGGGCTGCTTTTCAAGTATCGGCTCCATATTTGTACTGTCACAGCGCACCATAAAGAGCTGTCCGACCTTTTCCTCTGTCGTCATGCCGTCGGCGGGTGAGGTCGTTGTCTGCTCAGACTGCTGCTGAGTTTTCTCACTGCAAATGTCCGTTTTTGCTCCGCATGAGGTGAGCAGGAGAGCAGATAACAGAAGGGGAATAAGCTTTTTCATAATACACCTCATATTTCGTTAAGAATTACATCATATACCGCGTGAGCAAGCTTTTCGTGCTCCTCGGGCATCATATGTATGCCGTCACAGGACGAGGTCCTGCAAAACCGCGCCGCGTTAAGGTACAGCACCTTTTCCTGCTCCGCAAGCGTCTTATATGCCGCGCCGAACATTTTTGATTTGCCGATCGCCTCGGGCTTGTAGACATCGTCAAAATAGGCGTTGTTTTTCTTATCATTTGTAATAAGAATGGGGGATATGAGAAGGATTTTGCTGTCTTGTCCGAATTTTTCGCGCCATGAGCGGATATAGCCGCGCAGCGATTCCACGGTTTCCGAAACGGAGCAGTCAAAAAATTTCAGCGTGTCATTTGTTCCGAGCATGATTATAAGAAGGTCTGCGCCCTCACCCTCGTCAAGAAGCTCATTAAACCGTACAAGACCGTTATGCAGCTCACTGTCCGGAGTGGGGAAATGCGTCGTTCTGCTGCACATTCCTTCGTTAACGACCGTACAGTCCGGCCGCAGCTCCTGCAAAACCGCTGGCCACGGCTTTTCCATGCGCGTCCCGTCGGGAGGGTTGTGTCCGTATGTGTTTGAGTCGCCAAAGCAGATTATTTTTTTCATTCTGATACACTTCCTTTTGATGGATTACATGATAGTATTAGTATATCACATATCAGGAATTATTTCAAGGGTATTAAATATGAGCAAAACTGACGAAATAAATTAATTGATATTGACACGGAAAAAAATTAGTAGTATAATGGTATACTGTGATTATATGTGATATTTTTTAGAGAGGAGTTACGTTAGTGGTATTTTCAAGTCTGACATTCTTATGTCTGTTTTTACCTATAGTATTAATTGTGTATATGCTCAGAAGGAGCATTAATTATAAGAATGCAGTTATAACGATAGCGTCACTGGTGTTCTATGCTTGGGGGGAGCCATCGTTTTTAATTCTGCTTATAGCGGCATCACTCATAAATTATCTGTTGGCACTGGCAATGGACCGCGCGAGGGGAACAGGCAGGGACAAGCTTATACTCGGCGCGGCGGTAGCTTTTGATATAGCAATGATAGGTGTATTCAAGTATGCCGGATTTGCCGTGAGCAGCGTAAACGGCGTGTTCAGAACCGCTTTTCCGGTTCCGCAGATCGGTCTGCCGCTGGGTATTTCGTTCTATACCTTCCAGATACTTACTTATGTAATAGATGTTTACCGCGGCGATACGCCGGTGCAAAAATCATATCTGAAGTTTCTGACCTTCGTGTCGATGTTTCCGCAGCTTATTGCCGGACC
>JBJEFT010000532.1:0-12926 GCA_051874315.1 Candidatus Ornithomonoglobus sp. | reverse complement strand
CGAATCCACCCTCTCCCACCATACCGAGTGTTCTTATAGGATTTGAGAAGTTCTATAAGGCCCTCGGTTTTTACTTTCTGTTTAACTTTTACAGGCTGCGTAATGAACATCTACACCCTGCCTTGTATGCACCGATACGTTATTTTTGGGCAGCTTGTCAAGGTTTAGTAAGTGAAGAGAGCTGATTTCCAGCTCTCTTCACCTTTGTTATAATATTTGTTACTTTATCACGCTGTCCGACTCGAACCAGTCAATCTTATTATCCTCGATTGTGCAGTCATACATTTCTGTAAGCGACTCTTTAAGCACAAAATCACATAACAAAGAATTGTGACCCTCGACATTCCATTGCCAGCGTCCGAGATAATAATGCTCATTATCCGTGTCAAACTCACCGACAATTTCAAAGACATATGCACTCCTTGTTATTTCATAGTCGTGAATATCAAATTGCGTATAAACTCTCAATTCGGCAGTTTCGGATGTTTTCTCCGTATCACTTGTATCCTCAAACGAAGCTGCGGGAACATCAACATCCATTGCGTTAGCTTGAAATGGTTCTAAAAGCATATAGGCTGTGCTGTAACCTGATCTATAATGGGGATTAGTCTATTCCTGCCGATATCTATAGACAACTGTTCCTGACCTGTCACATTTTTATGAGCTGCCGGAGCAACAGCGCTTTTCAGCATACAGAAAGTCTGCAGGATGCTGACTATTGAGTTCACCTGCTGTTCATCCATTCCATTAAAATAGATTTTCAAAAACTTATTCCACACCTCATTTGCGCATTCAGCGTCAACCCCAAGAAAACCTTTGACCTGCTGCGGCGCCATCTGCCCCATAAAAGAATGGGTAAGATACATTTCACTCAAGTCAAAAATCGGATGTCCGCAGCTCACATCTGCCATGTCGATCAGCAGAAATTCCTCACCCTGCTTCATAACGTTGTTCAGATGATAATCTCCATGAATGAATGTATTTCTATCCGGGACCCAATCCACTAATTTATGCAGCTTCCGGATTTCTTCAGGCGTATAATATATGTTCATCTCATCAATCCAACCATGGTAAAGGTCTTTTGTTTTAGGCAATATATCTGATCCCATATCTACCTTGTGCATATCCTTTAATATGAGAGAATACTTTTCTATATATTCGTCTTTCTTTTCCGGATGTTTATTAATCATTCTGGATATGGTATCGGAATTAACTAACTCAAACAGAATTCCGAAATTGTCACCGCATTTCACAATATCGTAAGAAATTGCTGTCGGGATACCATGAACAAAGGATGCCTGCGCATAAGTACGTTCTCTTTCAATATCAGACATCGGAACTTTATCTGAATACAGCTTGATTATAGTATCTGCGTCCAGACGATATACGACTCCCATTCCGCCTCTGCCTATTTCCTCGCATCCGTCAATGCTTATTGTTCTGAGCGCCTTTTTTATATCCAGAATATTTGTAAAACCTGTCATTTCAAAGATTTCATATACCTCTGAAGAAACGTTTACAATGCTTACGTTATTGTAGGTCTTTTTAAGCTTCAGCAAAACTCTCAGCCCTGCGCTCGATATGTATTCCAGGTTCTCTGCATCCAGCACTATTTTGTCATTTGGATTATTCCCGCATAAGTCTGAAAATTCCTTATCAATAGCTTCAGAATTTGACGTATCAATTCTGCCCGACAGATAAATTGTTAAAATACTGTTTTCAAATTTGTACTTCATAGTTTTTCCTCCTGATTTTAAATAATATTTTTAAATATTCATATGTATTATTAAGTTGTTCAGCTTCATTGCATTTACATAATCTATCGAATCAGCTGATTTAACAACCATTCTGATACCTATGTGGGCTACAGGATCTTCTGAATTTATCATCTCCGCGTACTGTTTCGGATTGAACTGCTTACAATCATCTCTGAATCTCAGTATTGCATTATTTCCTTTCAGCACAAGCTTGATATCCATATGATTTTTTTCGTTGTCTTCAAAGCCATGACGGATAATATTTCCTGCCATCTCCTCAATATAGAGTGATAAAAGATAGGTTGATCTCTCTGATAAATGATGCTCTTTACAAAATGCTCTTGTCTGTTCTGAAACGGCAACTACCTGCTCCATAGAGTCTATTGTGCATTCCAGCTTCTGTGCGTCAGGCACATCAAAATTCTTATTTAAGAACAGATAATTTTCTGTTTTATAAGGTAGCTTATGATTATATACAAACGCTATTATAAACATCGTGATCAGTGTCAGTACCTCTCCTATAGGAAAGGCAGCCCATACTCCGTCAGTTCCTGTCAGAAGTCCTAAAACAACCGCAGAAATCACAACATAGGCAAAGTTGTCAAGGATGCACACAATATTGGCAAATACCAGATTATGTGTTCCCTGTAAATAATTCATAAAAATAATGTTGATCGCATACAGCGGCAGACTGACCGCATAATAACGAACCGCATGAACAGCCATGCTTTTGACCGACGGATCGGAATCAGCGCCATATAACCCTACAAATACCGGCGCAAACACAAACAGAATAACTGCAATGGGACAAATTATGTACAAAATCTTCTGTAACCCCACATTAATCAGCCTATGCAGAGAAGTTCTGTCTTCTTCCCCATAAAAAAGTCCGGATAACATAAGCGTAGCCAATCCTATTCCTGTGCCGACAGAACCGAACAGGCTTACCATGTTCGATTGCACCGAAAATGCGGCCACAGCGCCGCTTGCGGCAATCACCAATAAAAGCTTGTTCAGGCATAACGAACGCATTGTGTTACACAATCTGTTTACCGCCGTAGGCACTCCTGTCCAAAGCATAGAGGGAATATCCTTCAGATCCATATCTTTAATACTGAATTTGAATATAATATTTTTTGCCCTGAAATGGAAAAGAAGATAAACCATAGCAACATAATAGCTCAATGCCGTAAATATTGCCATTCCAAGCATACCCCACGGCAGCACAAACGCAACTAACAAATCGCCGATCACATTGACAACAGTCATATATACAGTCGATTTCATTACCCTGCTTCTGTCGTTATCCAGCTGCATAACAGGTGTAAGCAAATTCATCATAATCATGCCCGGAATTCCCAATCCCAGACCAAAAAGATATTGTCTGGTAGGATCATACAAATTTTCGCTGCTTCCTTTCGCGCCTAATGCGCCTGCCAATATACCGGAAAAAGCGCAGAGCAGCACCATGAGCAGAATTGCCGCGGCCACACCAACTATACACATTGACGAAAACTGTTTCTTCGCCCTTTTCAAATCACCGCTTCCAAGAGTTTTTGCGCAGGATGTCTGAAGTCCTGAGGAGAAAACCCCTCCGATAGCCGAGATGACAACAAATATAGGGCTTGCCAGACCATAGGACGCCATTGAATCAACGCCTAAAAAATTGCCGATAACAATTCCGTCTATCAGCATTCCTATCAGGCTGACCAACGCGCTGAACACCATTACCATCAATGTGCTGTTAAATAAACTGCTGACTACATTTTCATTTTTTTTGAGCATTTTTCAGTACCCCTTTATATTTATATCTTTTTAACTGATATTTTTCTCAATTGTTAAAATGTTCTGACCATTCTCATACTTATATGAGATATTATCCACACAGCTCTTGACCATATAGATACCAAGTCCGCCGATCTGCCGCTCCTCAGCCGATAGTGTTATATCAGGATCATCATTTGCGAGAGGATCATACTGCACTCCGTTATCCGCAAATTCGATGACCACAGACAATGGATTTTCCTTTATATCCACGCGGACTCTTACGGTTCCGGGTCCCGAATTATACGCATATGAGGCAATATTCACAAAAAGCTCCTCAATTACCAGATTAAGCTGCATAATAACCTTTGGCGGACAATCATACTTATCTGTTTGAGCTTCTAAAAAGGACAGTACATCCTTTAAGTTTTCTTTTTTTGCTTCTATTGTTATCTCCGGCATAGTTATCCCTCTTTCTTTTCCGTAAATCCTGATGTGCCCTTATATTCCAGACAAAGCATTGTCATGTCATCAAACTGCGGCGCATCGCCGACAAAGGTGTCAACATCACTTTTTACTGCCTTGCAGACAGCTTCCGTATCAGCGCCGGACAACGAAATTAAAATGCTCTTCAGCCTTTCATCTCCATACATCTGTTCATTTGCATCAGTTGCTTCGGTTACGCCGTCGGTATAAAGGTAAATCATACTTCCGGGATATAATTGCAGCTCATTTTTACTGTATTGAATACCTTCCATTCCAGCAAGCACAAATCCCGAAGGAGATTTAAAATATTCAACGCTGCCATCGCGGTGACGTACAAGCGGGGGATTATGTCCCGCATTTGCAAAGGTCACCATACCTGTCGCTAAATCAAGTATACCCATCCATGCGGTAACGAACATTCCTGCATCGTTATTTTCACAAAGCTTTTCATTGGCTGTTATAAATATCTGATCCACTTCAATTCCTGTTTCGGCAAGGCTTTTTATGAGCGTCTTTGCCGTCATCATAAACATTGCGGCAGGAATCCCTTTGCCCGATACATCGGCAATAATAAACGCAAGCCGGTTATCACCAATTAAATAGAAATCGTAAAAATCTCCGCCAACCTCTTTTGCCGTTGACATTCCTGCCCATATTTCAAACTCAGAATGGTTAGGATACGGCGGAAAAACAGATGGAAGCGCAGAAAGCTGGATAGCTCTTGCAAATTCAAGTTCTTTATCGATCCTTGCGGCTGCTTCGGCAATATAATGCTTCAGCGTTGCAACAGTTGAATTAATATCATCAGACAAGGATGAAAATTCCTCGTTTGTACGGACATCAACCGTAACATCAAGATCGCCGTCTGTTATCTTCGACAATGATTTGTTTATTTTTCGTATATTATCCACAATCAGATATTTTATAAGAATGTAGATCAAGATAAAAAGCGAGGTAAAAATCAGCACTTCCATAAACACTGTAACATATACGGAAATATTTCTTGAAAAACGCGCTTCACTTACGGGAGTAACCGCAATAATACTGTATCCCTCCGAAACGGTGTACATACAATATGAAGTTTCACCATACACCTCGGCGGTAAAGCGTTGATTTTCCGGCGCTGACAGCTTATCCGGAGAAAGTCCTGTATCTTCAAGCATTTTCCCCTGATAATTATTCCTGTCGCTGACAATAACTCCGTTTTCATCGCAGATTATGATACTGCCGTTTTCTCCTATATGTCGGTTTTTTGTTATACCGACAACCTGCTCATCTATATCCTTCTGAAATCTCCGGGCATCATATCCCACCTGAACAAATCCGCCGTCCGGCAACGCAACTCCTGCATACTTGCGTGAGATGCCGGGATCATCAGAAGTCGGTTGGTAGCTTTGGACATACTCCTTTTCGCCTTTTAACAACACCAAAAATTCAGCAGACTGCTCTCCGTCTGCCATATCGTAATTATGAGAAGGCTCATGTGTTGTCTTTGTAACAATTCCTTTTTTGTCTATTACGCTGATTTCAGCAACATCATACTTGTCAGAAAGGCCGAGCAGCAGGTCATCATCAACATCCTCTGCCGCACTGATTTCCGATGCGACGTTATAGGTTAAAGAAAGGAGATTTGCATCGGAAGCATCGGATATATCAGCGCAGACATCGTTAATATTGAGCGTTAATAAATCATTTGTATCGTTATTGGATACCCTCGTCTGCAAAACAAAAGTAAAAACACAAGTAATCCCAAAAGCAGAAACAATGCGAAGCAAGAGCCATTTCTGAAAGGTCTGAATAATTTTTTTATGCTCTTTATGTATATTTATTCTTTCTTTTCCAATCAAAGAAACAATAAGAAGTGAAAGCATAACAGATATACCGTTTATGGGAATCATCGGTATTGAACAACGCTGAACAAATGTGAAAGCGTAGTGTATATCGCTCATATTCATTAAGAATATCATCAGCATATCCAGAACTTCGACTACCATTCCTGTTATCAGTCCGAAAATCCATGACGGTTTTTTGTTGTCAAACATAAATTTTCTTATGGTTGCGCCGATTAATCCGGCAATCACGGTTGTAACGGAACAGGAAAACCGTGTATATTCTCCTGCGCCCCAGAATGTTGCAAACCAGCGCTCAACACCGCCGATTACGCCGGCAATAATTCCCGCCGGTCCGCCGAAAATCAAGCCTGCGCTAAGAGGAGCGGCATTGCGGGCATTAAGGATTGCTCCGCCCGCATTAATGCCAAATTCTGTTCCGAAAACCGCAATAGCGCCAAACAATATACCTGTTATAATCTGTCTTGTTCTGTAGCTGAGTGTTCCGAATTTTGTCTTTTTTTCCGCAAGGTACAGCAAACCAGACATAAGCACCGGAAGCATAGCCGACACAGACAGCTTAAGAATTGTCTCCATTTTTAATCCCCTTATTTCTACTCTATTGTAAGAATATTGCTGAAGCCGGTCACATCAAAAACTTCCATGATTACATCATTTACATTTCTGATAACCATGCTTCCCTGCTTATTCATAATCTTTTGAGCTGTAAGGAGTACGCGAAGACCGGCAGATGATATATATTCGAGCTTTGCGAAATCAAAACTCAGTTCAGTTATTCCATTAACAGATTTGTTCAGATCTGCTTCAAGCTGCGGAGCAGTTTCTGTGTCAAGCCTGCCATCGATGGAGTAAGTAAGCTTTGTACCTTCCGTATTTTTATTTATTGTCATGGCTGTTTCCTCCGTTTTTATAAATGTTTTACCAGATTCTTGCTCTGTCCTCCGGCGCTACCCACATACCGTCATTCTCGGTTATGCCGTATACCTCATAGAATTTATCGCTTGACTGCAAAACTCTGTTTACACGGACTGACGCGGGGCTGTGTGTATCAATTGCAGCTAAATACTGAGCCGTTTCGCGGGTCAGTACGACCATCCAGACCTTCGCGTAGTTTTCATACATCTTCTTATAGTCAAAATCTTCTTTCTTTGAAGCAAGCTCTGTTATGACCGATATAGAGCCTAAATCGGCAATATTTTCTGTCAGTGTCTGCACCGGATCTGCTTCTATGCCCGGCGCGCCCTCCTGACCGTTGTAATACTCCACAACATTATCGCAAAGGGCGCCAAATGCTGCCGCGTCCTCGTCTGTCCACCAGTTTACGGCGTTTCCGTTTTCATCATACTGAGAGCCGCTCGAATCAAAAGCGTGGCTCAGCTCATGTCCTATAACAAAGCCTATGCCGCCGAGGTTTTCCTCGTATGACGCGTCCTCGCTGTAAACGGCAGGTATCTGCAAAAATGCCACAGGGAAATTCACATCATTATTCAGCGGATAATAAAAGGCATTTACAATATGCGGATATGTTATCCATTCGGTTTTGTCAACCTCCTGTCCCTCAAGAGCGTACATATCTTTCTTCTCAGCTTTGCTTATAGTTCTTATGTTCTCTACGAGACTGCCGCCGTCCTCGAAGCTCTTAAGCTCCTCGCTGTCAAGCGCGATTTCCTTCCACTCGTCGGGAGCAAGCACCTTCATTCCCATTGTGTCAAGCTTTTTAAGCGCCTTTTCCTTTGTGGCGTCTGTCATCCAGTCAAGGTTTGTTATTCTCTCACGGTAAATGTCTATCATACCGTTAATCATTTCCGTTACAGTCGTTTTCATCTCTTCTGTGGCATATTTATCTCCGTACATTTCGCCCACATAGGAAGGAAGAAGATTTGAAACAGTATCTGTTGCGTAATATTCGTCACTTCTCGTTCCCTCCACTCCGTTTGCCTCCGCATTGTAAGTCCGTTCCGCCTCCCGGAAATCCTCGCTCATATAGTCCGCATAGCTGCTGATCAGCATAAACTTGGCGTAATTTTTCAGCGTTTCAAGGTTTTCATCAGTAAGAAGCTCGGCAACCTTATTCATAGCGCCTTTATCCCCTACTATAAATCTGTCCTTGTCCTTTAAGCCTGTATAATCGAACGCCGCCTCAATATCAATGGTTTTAAATATTTCCTTAAGATCGTCAAGAGAATATTCATTATAGGTTTTCTCTATGTCATACAGCTCGGCAAGAGAATAGCTTGCGCCTGCTATCTCCTTTTCAAAATCAAATATTTCGTCAGCCGCCTTTGCCGCGTCCTCCTCCGCGCTGCCGCAGAGCATAAACAGCGTTTTTATATACTTAAGATATGCAGCCTTCTGCGTTTCCATCCTGCCCTCATACATATCCTTTGAGTTCTTTGATAAAGTGACAAAGATATTCGTATATTGGTTTGAATTTTTATCATCAGCGCCAACATAGAAACCGATAAATATATCAGTAAGCAAAGAATCGTTTACCTCTGTCTGCGTGAACTCCGAAACGCTTTTTACAGCGTCTATCTTTTCAAGGTCGGCTTTTATAGGCTCATAGCCCTGCTTGTTTCTTTCCTCCCAATTAAGATAATTGTTATAGAGTGTCTTTATCTTATCCTGCTTTGAGTTCTTCTCCGGATCTGACGCGGATATTTCCTTCATCATCTCTTCAAGCAGATCCGACGTAATATCGTTATATAGAGTTCCCTCCATTGATTTACCTTCCGAAAGCACGGCATTGTCAAGCGCGTCCTTATTTATTGCAGCATAGAAGTCATCCTTTTCATTCGTGCCGAACACGCGGTACATACGGCTTATAAACAGCTCCATTTCGTCCTCGGTAACATTATCATCAGGCGCGAATATGCCGTCAGCTTTGCCTGCGACGATACCGGAATCAAAAATGTCCGCAAGCTCGCTCTGAGCCCAGTCGGGAATGTCGGTAAAATCCTCTTTCGGGATTGCAAGATACTTATTGCTTCCCTCTATTTCGGGAATATCACCGAACGCGCGCTTTAACATAACAAGCGCCTCGGCTCTTGTCACGCTCCGCTCCTCGTGAAGCTCGCCGTCGTCATAACCCTTTAAAATATCCGACTTCTGTACACCCGGATTGTAATCGTCCGCCGCTGTAAGCAGCATTTCGCATACCTCTCCGCGCGTTGCATAGCTGTCCTCAGCCATCGCCGTAAAGGTAAACAGCGAAAATGACATCGCCGCGGCGGTAATAAGTGAAATTGTTCGTTTTAACATTGTAAAATCCTCCTTTGATTTTCCCATAGCCGATTATAAAATCCGAAAACATCAGGTTATATGCGGCTTTTTGTACTTTAAATATATTTTTATAATTATATCACATTATCCTTTGCCGCACAATATATTGATAACCAACAACTTGATATTAGGTATCAATCACATATTTTTATATTGCTTTTTTTCTGCTCTTATGATATACTTATATAGAATATAATCTCAACGGAGCAAGCTGCTATGGCAAAGAAAATCATTGATACAGATGAAGTTAAAAAGACAATGGAATATATCTACAGAAAATTCTATGACGGTGACCCGGAGCCGTGGTTTTCGTATTTATGCGGCCGCAGCGTATATATCGGCGGCGGGGAAACTATGCTTTTCGGCAATGATATAATCAAAGGGCATTTTTCTGTATTTACCGGTACAAAGTGCAAGGTTTTAAGCTATGAGTCTTTTGCGGTCAGACTGAGCGATGACACAGCGCAGATTTATGGGAAGATAAAAGCCGGCACAAGCAAATATGCAGATATTGTTGTAACGACCTTTACCTGTATATGGCAGCTTATCGGCGGTGAAATGAAGCTTGTCTATCAGCATATGCCGCACGAATATCTGCAAAGCAATAACCCCGTTAACAGCAAAACTATTACGCTTGATGTAAACACAAGACAGTTTGTGCAAAGCCTTATGGTTTACAGTCAGCATAAGGACCGTATTATTGTAAAATCCGGTTGTCAGACGCTTTATGTTGATCCTAATTCGATTTTGTATGCGGAAAGTCAGCGGAAGAAAACGAAGCTTGTCTGCGTAGACCGTGAAATATCCTGCAATATTCAGTTTAAAGAGATGCTTACAATGCTGCCTGAGGAGTTTTATCAGATTCACCGCTGCTATGTGATAAACACCCGATATGTCACCGCTGTCAGACGTTTTGAGGTGGAGCTGATTTCTGATATTAAAATCCCGGTCCCGGAGCTTTCATATACTCAGGTAAGAGAAAAGCTTAACAGCATTCTGAAGATGAAAAAATAAATGTGCTTATGCACCGTCCAAATGGGCGGTGTTTTCAGTATTAAATTGAAGCTTTTATCAAAAACAGTTGTTTTTCCTGTTTGTACTCCGTTTATTATATGTAAGTGTATAAGAGTATATTATTTGCAATTTTTCGATGTTTCAATGCTGAAACGACATATACAGAGAAGGGGCGAGGCTGTATCAAAACCATTTGATACAGCCTCAGCCCCCTTAATCTTCGTTATAATATTTGTAACTTTATCACGCTATGATTCCGTTTGCGGCAGCCTTTTCAAGGTCGTTTACGTATTCCTCGCTGACCTCATCCGCATCCGAGAAGGTTGATAACACATAGCCGCTGCCTGTGAGATTGCTCCGTCCCACCGACTGCACAAATTCCGATACGACATATTCTCTTGTCGCGTATTCCGTCTCCTGCGGTTTTTCCGCAAGCGCTGCCGGACTTATTCCGGCAGCCGCCGCAGCTGCCGTCAGAGCTGCGGTTATTTTTTTAATAACAGCTTTTTCATATATAAGCTCCTTTGATGTAAATTTTATGATTTAATTTTTGCGGATTTTATTCTATATATACTCCTTCGGCATTCGGCACAGCTGTCTGTACGGTAAATGCTATCAGAGTGTCACCGTAGGTTATAAACGGTACGGCATAAAAGGTATCTCCCATATTACCCTCAGGAATATCAGTTACATCAACGGAAAAGGTTTCGCCCGGAATCATATTTTCGCCCGTATATACAAGCTTCTGATCACTCGGCAGATTATCTGTTGTGTCCGCCGAATTAGCCATGACATAAGCGCCGAAGGTGTCGGGTGTCTTGCCCTCCCCGGCTTCAAATATAAATCTGAGCGTGCCTATGCCGTCCTCCTCCGTTATCGCAGCCGCCTGTCGGAAGCCTATCGTCATAAGCTTTTCAAATCTTGCGATGAGCTGTGTGGTTTGGGTTATTTCAAAGCTGTATCTATACCAATCATCCTCACCATCTTCACCAATCTGATTCGCGTCGCCCATTCCTAATGATGTTCCGTCCGAATCGTAAAAACCGGCAAATACATATCCTTCGATAGGCTTTGCGTATGCAGCCGCGCTAAATCCGGTATCTTGGCTGTATTTCACTTCATTTTCAGGTGTTACGGAACCGCCTTCTGACGGCTCAGCTACTACCGTCAGATATATTCCGGTTTCACCCCAATAGGCATACAGCGTTGTTCCGTCAGCCGGAAGCTCATCATAAAGGTCGTACACTGGGATGCCACAGAACCTATGGCTCCGACAAATGTTCCGTCGCCGGAATACATGACCCAATTTCCGTTTACTTCCTTTGAATAGCTTGAGCTGCTTCCGGTTCCACCGGTATAGCTGCTGGGATTCGGCCAGCCGATAGCCGAATCAAGATATATTCCGTCAGTTGAAGCGGCAACCGACATTTCGGTTTCATCACTCTGAACCGCAAAGCCTTCGTCCTCCGGGCTGATTATGCCGAAGCTTTCTGCTCTCTCTCCTAGAACGCAGCCCTGAGGCGCTGAAAGAGTCAGCTTAAACCGCGCGGTGTCGGTAAGATATTGGCTTCTTACCGGAATATTGATCGTGCGCTTCTCTATGCCGAACGGGAAGGTCACCTCCGAATGTACCTCCGAATAATCCCTGCCGCCGTCGGCGGTATCGTCAGATGTGTCAAGAGTTACCTCAACGACATTTGTCATGCAGCCGCTTCTTATAACGGTTGCCTTGATATAGCCGTCCTCCGGATAATACTCCGCGTCCGAAAACTCTATGACCGTATACATCAAAATCCATACCCTTAAGCTGTGCCGCTGTCATATATCCGAACAGCGCGTGCTCAAAGCTGTGAAGTGATGTTTTCCAGCAATGCGCCTTGGGATAGCTTATTACAGGCTCGCCGTCCGCGCTTACCATATGCCATATTTCGCCGTTCTCATGGTCTACCATTGTTTCCAACCAATATTTCTGGGTGTTATTTAAGTATTCGTAATATGACGGATCGTTGATTGACATAATTTCAGCCGCCTGATCAAGCTCGGCTAAAATCCACCATTCCTTATCCTCATCAAGAGTTCCGTCACTGTTGAAGCGTCTTGCCCATGAGCCGTTTTCTTCGATATAGGCTTCCTTGAGAATATTATCGATTTTTGGCTTTGCAAAGTCAACGTAGGAGGTTTCTCCTGTTATCTGTCCGACCTTCATAATTACCCACAGGGTTTTTACCGAGTGACCGAAGTCGGTGTGTCCGCTTCCGAGTGCCATGCTCTCGGTATCGTTTATAACTCCCCAGAACAGCCCGTTTTTCTCACTGTAGAAACGATTGATAAGGATATCCGCTATTTGTTTCATATTGTTTTTCCATTCGGTTTGATACGGCTCCGGCAGGCACGGCGTCAGCATGAGCATATATGCGTAAAGCTGATCTAATTGCGCCACAATCTGAGTCTGCATATCCTCGGTTTCCTTGGGAAGCCATGTTATGTAACCCTTATTTTCGTCAAAATATGTATCAAAAATATAGTTCTTGGCTTTTATGATACTGTTTAAAACATCTTCGTCATGAGTGAGGAAATAGTACATTCCCATTCCCGTTATGCCGTAAGCCAGATCCTGACTTGTGCGGGCATTTCTGTCCGCGTCCCATTCGCCGGTTGCTTTATCCTTTGTAACGTGCATTCCGTACTCGCCGTCAAATGCCTCTTGAAGCGCAAGCGTACCTGACTTTTCGAGGCAAATCAATATTTCTTGCTTTGAATAACCCCATATCAA
>JBJEFT010000531.1:0-12938 GCA_051874315.1 Candidatus Ornithomonoglobus sp. | reverse complement strand
TAAGGTCAAGCACCTCAGCGGTTGTCAGCGCGCCGCTTCTCGCCTTTTCCGCTTCAAGCTTCAGAACGTCGTCAGGCTTGCAGACAATACCGTTTATGTAACCTCTGCGTTGTGTCATATATCCGTCAAGCTCACGCTTTAAGGCAGAGGTATTCTCCTTCAGCTTGTCCTGCAATATATTATAGCAGTGAGTGTTGAATATCTGGCGGAAAATTTTCTGTCTTTCCTCCGTTCCCGCAAGCAGCAGCTTCTGAAATTCACCCTGCGCGATCATTGCGATCTGCCTGAACTGGTTACGGTTTATGCCCATGATCTCAACTATGGCGCCTGTTACCTCAGTAGGCTTTGCAAGTGGTTTTCTGCTGTCGGGGAAAATCAGCTCCGCCTTGGCGGCTTCCTTTGTCATGCCGCTTCCGTTCTTTTTTGGGCGCATATATTCGGGATTGCGTCTTACGCGGTAGCGCTTGCCCGAATATTCAAATTCAAGCTCCACATAGGTGGGGGTTACATCCTTTGCATATTTGCTGCGCAGCATCTGGGCGCTTCTTACATCGCCGCTTGTTTCACCGTAGAGCGCGTATGTGATCGCGTCAAAAATCGTAGTTTTGCCCGCGCCCGTATCTCCGGTTATAAGGTATAGTCCGCTTTCGCCGAAGCGGTCAAGCTCAAATTCTGCCTTATCCGCATACGGACCGAAGGCGCTTATTGTAAGCTTTAAAGGTCTCATAGCGCTTCCTCCCACACGTTTTCTATAAGCTCGGACATATATTTTTTCTGTTCCTCAGTCATCGGCTGATTGTTCTGCTGCTCGTAAAATTCAGAAAACAGCTCAAGCGGAGTTTTTTCACTGACATCGTCCGCGCCTGTTATTATCTCGTTTTTTCTCGTGCGGGTATTGTCATAATCGACGCGCATCAGATTTTTATAGATTATCTGAAGCTTGCCCATAACGTCGGGTATATCGTTTTCGTCCGTGAGGGTTATGCGCAGATAATCATCCACCGCGGTATTTTCGTAATTTGCCCTCAGCGTCAGCTCGTCATAGCTTCCCCGCAGCTGTCGCATATCATGGAGGGGAATGAGGGGAACGATGGAAATTTCAACGCTGCCCTTTTCCTTAAGCTCAACTACCGTAACGGATTTTTCATCACCGCTTTCGGAAAACGAATATTTAAGAGGTGTTCCGCAGTAGCGGATCGTGTCCCTCGTTACGCTTTGCGGTCTGTGGATATGCCCCAGAGCCACATAATCAAACGGGTCAAATACGGACGCGTCAACATTATCTGTCCCTCCGACGGAAATGTCCTCAGATTCGCAGCGCGCCGCGCCGGTCACAAGCTGATGTGTTATTAATACGCTGCGCTTTGAGGTGTCAACGTTCATTTCAGAAATTGCCGCCTCAACCGCGTCGGAATAACTGACAATTTCCCTGTCCGGCAGCTCAGACCTTACATGCACCGGCTTTATAAACGGCAGCATATAAAAATTTACATCGCCGAATTTGTCGGTGAGCGTTACCGGCTTTATTTCCTTGCTGTAAACGGGGGACATATAAATTCCGCAGCCGGTCATAAGTCTGCCGCCGAAGGCTATACGCTCCGCGCTGTCGTGGTTGCCGCTTATAACGAAAACCGCGAGGTCACGCTTTGAAAGCCTTACGAGAAAATCATCAAAAAGGCTTACCGCCTCCGCGGACGGGACGGACTTGTCATATACGTCTCCGGCGATTATTACCGCGTCAGGGCTCTCGTCATCAACTATGTTTATAATTTTTGTCAGGATATATTCCTGCTCCTCAAGCATGGAAAAGTCGTTCACACGCTTGCCAATATGTAAATCTGAAAGATGAATCAGCTTCATATCCGAAATCCTTTCTATGCATCCATAATATCCATTTGCATTATAACAAACATTACATTTTTAGTCAAGCTTTGATGTGCAGTTTTTAAAATGGCTTGATAATATGGTTTTGAGTATTTCCGATATGTAACTTTCTTTAACAAGAATTTGTTTCCCTTATAACAATGAAGGGCATCCGTCATTTGCGGAGGCTACGGCGATACCCTTGAGCATATCGTTTACCGGAAGCTCCTCGCCCGCCTCAAGAAACATTGTAGAGCCGCCGTAGCTCATCGCATTTTCGCTTACGGGTATCATATCGTCAAGCGACAGATTACCCTTGTCAAGCTCCTCCATTATCAGAAGCATTGTCATGACCTTTGTAACGCTTGCGATCGGAAGCTGTTCGTCGGCATTCATCTCCCTCAGCACCTCACCGGTGCTCTGTTCGATCAGTATACATGATTTCGCCTCCACTCCGTCAATCGCATCTGCCGCTTCCTCCCCCTCCGCAAAGGCGGTAAGACTTGTCACAGACAAAACCAGACAAATAAAAAAGCACATCATCCGTTTCATAAAAACCCCTCCCTCAATAATTCTTTATGAAACTATGATATGCTTTGTTTTTACTTAATATGTCAGCTGTTCACACTGCTCTCGGATGCGACTTCTGATAAACCGATCTGATTTTTTCATCAAGAAAGCAGGTATACACCTGTGTCGATGAAATATCCGCATGTCCCATCATCGTCTTTAACGACTGCAGGTCCGCGCCGTTTTCAATAAGGTGCGCCGCGAAGGAATGTCGGAGCGAATGCGGCGTTATATCCATATCGATACCCGAGCTTTCCTGATACTGCTTTATTATCTTCCAGAAGCCCTGGCGTGAAATTCTGCCTCCGCTGCAGTTTACAAAGAGCTCGTTTTCGTTTTCATTCTTTATCATACATACTCTTGCCCTGTCGATATAAGCCTTCAGCGCGTCAACCGCCTTGCCGCCCATTGGAATAACTCTTTCGCTCTTGTTGTTATGGCATCTTATATATCCCATATTGAGGTTTACATCCTCAAGGTTCAGACCTATAAGCTCCGATACCCTGATTCCGGTTGCATAAAGCACCTCAAGCATCGCCTTGTCCCGTATTCCCTTATTGTCGGTAAGCTTCGGCTGACTTAGAAGAAGATCGACATCGGCGTTTGAAAGAACGCGCGGCGGCTTCTTTGTCACATGCGGAGCGACAAGCGCGTTAGTCGGATCGCTGTCAACAAATCCGCTGTCCTTTAAAAACAAATAAAATGATCTTATTGATGCAAGCGTGCGCGAAAGGGTCGAAGCGGCTCTGCCCCGCTTTTTGAGCGCGACCATATATGAAAGTACCGTAGTCTTTGTTGTACTTCCCAGTTCGGTTATGCCAAGCTCCCCAAGATATGTAATATACTTGGTCACATCGCGGGTATATGACTCAACCGTGTTCGTTGACTTGTGCTTTGTATTTTTCATAAAGTCGGTGTATTCGTCTATATGCGAGTTCATTCGTGTTTTTCCTTTCTCTTTTGATGCGCACATCATTTACATCAATGTTTCTTATTTTACATTTGTGTTACAAAAATATTTCAGATACATTATATCATAAATTTCAGATTTGTAAAGAGTTTTTTTGAATTTTTTTGTAAACCAACCATGTAATTATGTAACCGTGCGGGAAATCAATTTCATAAATGTTGTGGTCAGATATCCCTCGCAGAACGCCGCGGCACAAAATGTGGCGATCACCGCGGCCGCAAAAAAAATATAGATGATCACAAAATTTTTTTCCGTCTGTATCCGCTTTAAAGACAGAGCTGTGTTCACCGCGGCAAACAACGCCGCCGCAGGTATTAAAAGCAGCATGCCCGGCAGCTGGCAAACCGCCATAACAAGCCCTTTTCCGCCGTATACACGCATCATTGCCGCCGCGGTAAAGCCGGTTATAAACCCGCGCCTTATAAGCTCGGCGCATATAATTACTCCCCCGAACCGAAACAGTATTCCCGCCAGAAGCACTGCAAAGGTCAGCATATTGCTTTTAATTGCCCCAAGCATTATACTCCGGCAGTTCATACCGTTTGCGGCGCTCTTTAAAAACGAATCGAGATAGCTTTTTATGTCGGTTGAATAATTATACCTGTTTACATAATATATCCCTCCCGCGGCTGCTCCGAAGGCGAGTACAGCGAGTAATACTATGTAACATTTCTTAATAAATTTGTAACTTTCATCGGTCATTAATATTTCCTCCGTTTCATTTTATTCTCTATGCTAACAGTATTTGTATATCAATCCATTTTTATGCTTAATGTGTGTTTTTAATGATTGTTTAATTTTAAGGCTAAATTGTTAACATTTCACTCTTATGTAACAAATAATCTTTACTTTATCTGAAAAATATGCTATAATAAATGTATATATTTATGGGTGATTTTATATATAATTACCGAAAGGAGCGAAAGAATGAGCTTAATGAAAAAACGGGCAGTACTGCTGCTTACGGCCGCGGCCATGCTTTCATCGGCATCAACAGCGTTTGCTGAAGGGTATGAGCCAAAGGCAGACGGTGTGGTATTTCCCGCCGCGGTCGCCGATGACACCTTCGGCACCACAATGGCGGCGCATGATCCTTCAATTTTCAAGGACCCTGCGACCGGTGTATACTATGCGTATAACACCGATGCCTACAGCGGTGAATACGAGACAAAGGACGGGCAGACGCTTACAGATACATACCCTATGGACACGTTTAGATCCGACGATCTGATCCACTGGGAGCGGATAGACAATAATTTCAGGATCCCGCAGTCGGCGCTTGATTTCTGCAAAGAGATATTTGAGCCGATGGGCTCAAAGACAAATGCCGGAGTATGGGCGCCGGATATTTATTATGCAGAGGAGGATAAGGAGCATCCCTACTGGCTCTATTATTCCCTTTCCACCAACGGCACCGATTTTGACTATACCCGTTCGATGATCGGACTTGTAAAGGGAACATCTCCCACAGGTCCCTGGACCGACTGCGGCGTTGTCATATCCTCCGACGAAACGGACTGCAACACTAACGCTATTGACGAAAATATATACGAAGACACCAACGGTGACCGCTTCTTTCTCTGGGGCAGCTTCCAGAAGGGTATTCAGCAGGTAAAGCTTACGGCGGACGGAAAGGCGGAGGGCGTTGACTACACGTCAAACGCGTCAATTCATGCCTCGTGCAAAAAGCTCGGCTCAAGGCTGTACGCTACGCCCGGCGGCGTAAACGGGCCGGAGGGAGCGTATATGATAAACAATACCGATACAAATTACAGGTATATGTTTACATCCTACGGCTGGCTCGGTACAAACTATAATATCAGAGTCGCGAGAAATTCCCTTGACAACACCTGGGCATCGGAAACGGAGGCAAGCTCTCACAGAAAGCTTGTTGACCACAACGGAAATCTTGTCGGAACAAGCTATGTTGAGCAGACGGATAAATCCGTATTCTGGGGCTATAAGATGCTCGGCTCCTATCAGCTGGGCGACGGTATCACCTACTACGGCAACGGACATTGCAGCGTATTTCAAGATGATGACGGAGAATGGTATCTTGTTGAGCACTGCCGCGAGGTACCCGACGGCTTTGCAAAGCTTTCTGTGCGAAAAATGCTCTGGAACGAGGACGGCTGGCCGGTCGTATCTCCGCTTGATTACGCGGGCGAAAAGCTTCAGGCGATCCCCGAAAGCGCTCTTTACGGCACATGGGATCTGTCCTCTGTCGGCGTAACGCTCATGGCTGAGGGCATAAACGATTTAAGCAGCTGGGATTCCTCACAGAAATGCGACCTGCCCGTGCTCTCATCAGAGGTTGTTATTCAGCCCGGCGGAAGGCTCGGCAATAACTTAGGCACATGGGAGTTTGACGGCAATTATACAATAAAGCTGCATTTTGCCGTTGACGGAAATGAGGATAATTACGAATTTTACTCTGTCGGCGATACAATGACAATGTATGTTCTCGCGGGCTACGACAAGGACACCCAGAGCAACGCGCTTGTTATGACAGGAACCGATCAGAACAACATAACACAGCTTGCAAGAAAGAGCGGCGACAGCTATGAAGCCGAAGAAAATACAATAACCACAGAGGCAATATCAATTACCAAAAGCAGCGGCGGCAATCCTATAGCGGGCTTTGACGCTGACGGCAATACGGCATACGGCGGCGACCCTTCGGTATTGGTTGACGGCGACACGGTTTATCTCTATGTAGGTCATGACACGGCAGCGGGTGACGGCTATGTGATCCCCGAATATCTCTGCTACTCGTCAAAGGATCTATCTGACTGGAAATATGAGGGAGTTGCCTTTGTATGCAACAGAGAAAATATCCCGTGGGCAAACACCGATGACTCGGCATGGGCGGCGCAGGTGTTAAAACATAACGGCAAATACTACCTCTACTACTGCACATGGGCGAATATGGAGACGGCAGAGGGCTATCAGTGCATAGGCGCAGCCGTTTCCGACACACCGGCAGGTCCGTTTAAAAATGTGAGCGAAACACCGCTTATAAACGGACTTACCGACACGACAGAGAACACCTCGGCATGGAACGATATTGACCCGACAGGCTGGATTGAAACCGATGAAAGCGGCGCGGAGCATATCTATCTCAACTGGGGCAACAGCATAAATTACACCTGTGAGCTTAATGACGATATGGTATCTGTCAAAGACATAAGCGGTGACGGAAAAATCACATCTGACGATATTATAACCAATACCATAAACGGTCTTGACGGAGTATACACCGAAGCTCCGTGGCTGTATAAAAAGGACGGAAAATACTATCTGTTCTTTGCAAAGGACTGGCGCGAGCAGTGGGCATACGCAACGACTGACGATCTGCTCTTGGGCGAATGGGAATACGGCGGACTTATCACTCCCCCGACAGCCACATCAAACACAAGCCACGGCGGAGTATTTGACTTTAACGGAAACACATATTTCATATATCATAACGGCGCGCTCCCCGGCGGCTCCGGCTTCCGCAGAGTCGCAAACATAGGCGAAATATTTTTCAACGCTGACGGCAGCGTTAAGCCTATGAGGGAAACCTCGGTCGGAATTTCCGGCGCGGCGTCGGTTATAAAAAATAACGGCATTCCTGTTTCATATGAAAGCTTTGACAATCCGCTGACCGATGACAGCTATCCGTTAAGCGCGGAGGTGCTCTGCGGCGAAAGCGGTGTTGACGGACGCGGCAGTCAGTGGGAAATTGTCCGGGGTGTTTCGGACAAGACAGACGACACGCTTGTTTCGATACAGGCGGTAAACAAGCCGGGCTTGTACATCACAAACGACAACGGCGCTGTAAAGCTTACGCAGCTTACAGCCGCGGACGGCAAGACATTGAGAAAAGCGACCTTCAGAACCGTTAAGGCGCTTGACGGCTCGGACGGAATTTCGTTTGAAAGCGCGTCAAAGCCTGGACTGTTCCTCACGATGCAGGACGGAGCGCTCACAATGAGCGGCGGCGAAAACCCGGCAGCCTGCGCGTTTGACATATCTGCCGCGTCGGTTATAGCGGACGCACAGCTTTCGGACGGCGGCGTTAATGTACGTCTTGCCGGTGCGGCGCGCGGCACAATTGCAGCCGCAGCCTATAAGGACGGCGCCTTAGTATCAGCCGGCAGCGCAGCCGCGGCAGCGGACACGTTTATAAGGCTTGATACAACCGATTGCGACACCGTTAAGGTGTATACGGTTGGTGATGTGTTTACAATTAATTTTTAAATAAATCCAAAAATCCAATACGAAAGGAAAGAGAGAGATGAAATTTAAAAGAACAATTTCCGCGGCGGCGGCTGTGGTAATGCTCGGCACATGCGGCTGGGCAGCGCCTATGGCGCAGGCGGCGGACATCAATTCGCCCCTCATAAGGGTCACCTTTGACGACGGCGGCGACAGCTACACGCTTCACGGCGGCACGCTTGTCCAGGGACGCGACGGAAACGCGCTGTCACTTGACGGCAGTGATCAGTATGCCGACATCAACGATGCTGCTTCAAGGCTTGCGGGAATAACCGGCGATTATACCATAAGCGTATGGTGCAACCCGTCACAGATCACAACATGGGCAAGAATTTATGACCTCGGCAACGACATGGACACATACGCGTTCCTTACTGTTTCAAACGGTTCCATGCCGCGTTATGCGGTAAAGAAGAACGGCGTTGAGCTGTCGTTTGACTCGGACACCGCTCTCACAACAGGAGCATGGCACAATGTAACCGTTACCAAAGAGGGCAATACTTCAACCTTTTATGTTGACGGCTATGTTACCGGCACGTCAACAGGAGTCACGACAAACCTCAGCGACCTCGGCACAATGTCTAATCTGTATCTCGGAAAATCGCAGTGGCCCGACCCATATTACAGCGGTCTTATAGACGACCTCACGGTCTATAACAGCGCGCTTTCCGAAGCGGAGGTTCAGGAGCTTGCGGCTGAGGCTTACACATCAAAGAAGAACGCGCAGATCTATGAAAACAACTGCTTTGTTGTAAACACGCATTTCTATGATGAGAACGGCACAGAAATTTTCGCATATGATGCGGAGGACTTCGGTCCTAAGGGCTTACAGTATAACAGTGAGATCTCAACCGATAAGGCTGATTTCACTCTTTACAACGCAGATACCGAGGACATCTCAAAGCTTGCGGCTTATCTTGCGGAGTATGATGCAAACGGAGTGCTGAGTAATTTATCCATGAAGACCTTTACTGACAGTGAAATAACATCATCTTCACAGAGCTTCAGTATCGCGCGCAAGGGCGGCGAATCCGCAAAGCTTTTTGTATGGAATGACATGGAGCCTGTAAGCATATACCACCCCACAGGCGATTTACCGACGCTTTCTGTAACATCAGTAATTGAAAATGACACAACCGAGACCTCAACTGTTAAGGCTTCGGCTTATGAGGTAGATGAGAGCGGAAACGAAACACTTCTTTCAGAGGGCGAGGAGCTTACACTTGCATCGCTTGAAAGCAAGGAAGTTACACTTGAGCTCCCTGTTTCCGCATCCGCTTCAAAGGTTATAGTCAAGCTTGACACGGGCGATGATGAGACCTACACCGCGGCTGCACTCTACTGCGGCATACAGGGTCCTGTGGCTTCTCCGGCGGATTCCTCGACCACAACGGACGGCGCGCACGACCCGTCAATCGTACAGTTCCCGGGTGATGATACCTTCTATGTATATTCGTCACATCATCTTATCTTCACCTCGAAGGATCTCATAAACTGGAAGAAGTACGACTTTACAAACATAAATGCGAATACCATTTCACCGATAACATCGGCGTTTATAACAAATAACTATCCAAACACAACAATGAACGGTACCTACTGGGCGCCGGATGTTATATATAAAGAGGGCGACGATCACCCGTACTGGATGTATATTTCACTCTCCTGCGGTCTGGGCGGCATGAACTCCGCAATCTCACTTATGAAATCGGATAACCCGTTGTTCTGGGCAGACCCGTCATCGGATATAATTGACGCGGGAGTAGTATTTGCAACAAAGGACGGCAGCGGCAAGACGAATTCTATCGACGCCAACATTTATACAGACCCCTATGACGGCAAGGAATATTTTGTATGGGGCTCCTTCTGGGGCGGCATTCAAGCTGCGCCGTTAAAGGCGGACGGCTTTGTTGAAGGTATCGATTATACAAGCGATGCGACAATTATAAGCTCCTGCAAGACCTTCGGAACAACCGTTTATTCACAGAAGGGCGGCGCCGCAGGTCCTGAGGGCGCATGGATGATAAACCACGGCGACTACCGCTATATGTTCACCTCCTACGGCTGGCTCGGCTCAAACTATAACACAAGAGTTGCAAGAAGCTCTCTCGGAACGAGCTTCGGCACAGACATGGGCACACAGCTTGTTGACGTCAACGGCTATCAGATGGGCGGACAGTACACCGCCGGAAGCCTTTCAAGCCCGTCAGGCTATAAGCTTATCGGCTCCTACCGTCTGGGTGACGGCTCAATGACTGTAACAAATAACGGTACAAACTATTATGTTCCGCGTGAAGCCGACGATGCTCATATCTATTACGGACCGGGACATAACAGCGTTATTAATGTCGGAGACGAGACCTTCTACTGCTCGCATATAAGAAAGGACGCTGTAGACATAGGGGCAACGCTCCAGATAAGAAAGATGCTCTTTACAGCGGACGGCTGGCCGGTCGTATCACCTGTTTCATACGCGGGCGAGGTCGAGCAGGCGCTGCCTGAGGAAATGCTTCTTGGCACATATGACCTTGCATCGGTCGGCAGAACAAAGATGGACGGCTCGGCAATTATAAGCGATCCGACAAACCCGCTCTGTGACAAGAACTATGACCTCCCTGTGCTTTCATCAAAGGTAACGCTTAACTCTGACGGCACAATGGCGGACGGTCTGGGTACATGGGCATTTGACGGCGACCACACAATAACGCTTACGTTTGCAAAGGACGGCGACACATCAAAGGACGAATTTTATAAGACCGGCGATGTAATGACGCTGTATGCACTCTACGGCTACGACAAGGACGAAAAGGAACCGGTTATCGCGCTTACAGGCACAGACCGGAATCATATTACACAGCTTGCAAAGAAGAGCATGACGCTCACATATAAGACACCGGCAAAGACAGCTGACGAAACCGATGCAATTTCAATAGCAAAGAGCGCGGGCGGAAACCCGGAGCTTGGCTTTGACGCTGACGGAAATATCCTCTATGCAGGCGACCCGGCGGCAACGGTTATCGGCGATACGGTTTATCTGATCGTAGGTCATGACACGGCAACGGATGAAGGCTATTGTATGCCGGAATGGGTACTCTACACGTCAAAGAACATGACCGACTGGGAGTACAAGGGCGTTGTTATGAAAGCAACGGACATCTCATGGAGAAGTGACGATATATCGGCATGGGCAAGCCAGATGGTTGAATATAACGGCAGATACTACTTCTACTACTGCACATGGGATAAGACCTCATCAGGCAAGCAGTCTATAGGAGTTGCTGTTGCCGACAGTCCGGAGGGACCGTATACCGATCCGCTCGGCAAGCCGCTTGTAAGCGGTACCTTCACCACTCCTGAATCAAGCGGGTGGAACGACATCGACCCGACCGTATTAATTGATACTGACGGGGACGGAAATGAGCACCGCTACCTTGCATGGGGCAACGGCAAATATTATATCTGCGAGCTTAACGAGGACATGACATCAATTAAGGACATTGACGGCGACGGCGAGATCGTTATGAACTTAGATGTTAAGGAGCGTAAGATAAAGGGCATGAACGGCGGAGTTTATACTGAGGCTCCGTGGCTTTACAAACGTGACGGTAAGTATTACCTGTTCTACGCTATGAACTGGCGCGAGGAAATGGCGTACGCTATGGCGGACGAACCTATGGGACGCTATGACTTCAAGCAGATCATAATGCCGCCGACGGCTACGTCAAACACAAACCATCCGTCGGTAATCGACTTTAACGGCAAGACATACTTCATCTATCATAACGGCGCGCTCCCCCACGGCTCGGGCTTCAGACGCAGCGTATGTATAGACGAATTACAGTTTGACGAAAACGGATATGTATATCCTGTAACGGAAACCTCGATCGGTCTTACCGGCACGGCAAGCACGATTATCACCTCGGATAACAAGTATGTCGGACACAGCGCGTTTACAAATTCGCTCTCTGACGCTTCCTATCCGATCACAGCGGCATTGACCGTTGCAAACAGCGAAAACGGCTACAACACCGCATGGGAGCTTATGCAGCCTAAGTCTGTTCCGGCAGGCGAAAGCGCGGATAACTACGTTTCGATCCAGAGCGTGAATAAGCCCGGCCTTTACATCGCGTCAACCGGAACCGGTGTGACCCTTACACAGGACACAGACGGTATGCAGGGCGATAAGATGACATTTAAGACCGTTAAGGGTCTTGACGGCAGGGAAAATACGGTATCGTTTGTAAGCGTTTCCGACCCGGGCAAGTATCTCACGGTTCTCGGCACAGGCGTAACACTCTCCTACGGCACAACAGCCGCTGACTGCTCGTTCACGATCGGCGGGGCAACACAGAAGGATGAACCGGCAATCAATATTGCCGACATTGAGCCGGAGCCTGATCCGGAGCCGGATATTACACAGGACTTTGAGTCTGTCGCTGCAAACACCGTGCTTGTCAGCCTTGCGGCTTCCGATACGCCGCCTTACACCGCGCTTGACGGCGTAACGCTCTATATCGGAACAAGAGGCAGCGGCGCGGAAGCTGCACAGAATTTCAAAATCCAGACCGGCGGTGTTACAGGCAATGCGCTTGTGCTCAATGCAGGCAGCTATCAATCTGCATCGCGCGGACCGCGTATGGCTATAAATACACCGGCAATCCCGAACGGCTATACGGTAACAGCCGAAATTCAGGTTAAGCAGGGTACTGCAGGCAGCGTGTTGAGATACAACGACTCGACCTCGGACGAAACAGGTACAGCGATCGAAGGTCTTTCAACCGAATGGCAGACTCTGAAGATTGCAATTACAAATGACAACGACACCTACAAGCGAACAATAAGCCTCGGCGACAGCATAATTGCAACTGACTTTGTTGATTCCTTCCCTGTTCTCTGGGGCACAATAGATAACAAGACAGGTCAGTCGATCTGCTTTGATGATTTGTCGATAAAGACCACAACATCAAGCGGCGAAGCTCCGGTAATTACCGTACCGGAGCCGGCTGCGGAGTATAAGTTTGACGGCACACTTGATGATGAGCTTTCAGACAATACGGCAATAATCACAGGCTCAACTATTTTAAATGAGGCAACAGTCTCAGAGGCAGCATACTTTGATGTGGACGAAAGCGGCAACAAGGCTGTATACTTCAATGACGATAAGGCATACGGTCTCGAAATACCGACCGTACCCTCCGGCGGCAATTATACGGTTTCGTTTGATGAATACCTGATGGAGGATACACAATTCTCACCGTGGCTGTTTATGATA
>JBJEFT010000530.1:0-3231 GCA_051874315.1 Candidatus Ornithomonoglobus sp. | reverse complement strand
GATAAATGAAAGCGTTGACGACGATACGCGCAGGGAGAATATAAACAAGACCATTGATTCCTTAAATGACGCTATTGATTCCACAGGTGAAGCGATGGATAATCTTGCAAAGCTTAATCTTAATAATATAAAGGTCAATCTGAGCGGCCTTGGAATTGATGTTTTTGAAGATACGGACACACAGCTTGCAAAGATACTTAAAAAGCTCAACGATAACTATGACGATGTTTTCGGACCTGTCATTAAAATAAATGACGCGTTCAATTCTCTTTCGGAAAATCTCGCGGAAAGAAAAGCAAAGCTTGAGGAGCTTAAAGCATATCTTGAGGGGCTTATAGACGAAGCTGTTCCGTCGCCTGAGCCATCGGCGGAATATCTTCCCGTGGAAACACAGACCGCAAAAAGCAATATATTTTCCGGTTTCTTTATAACCGCAAAGGCGGCGGAGGATGATGACAAAACAACTCTTGAAAAGCTTGCCGACCTTGATATTCACGATATAGATATACCGCTCAGAAGAACGGTATGCGGCGAGGAGTACGAAATGGCGCTTATAAGATACAGCATAAACAGCGGAGAGGTTTCGGGCCTGAGCGATATAGGCGGCATCAGCGGCGGAGCGGGCTTTGAATTTGGTATCAATAACGAAAAGGAGATCACGACCGACGGCAAGGATTTTTCACTTAACCCCTCTACCGCGATAAAGTCCGTGATCGAGGCGTGCATAAATGAGGGCAGTGTTACCTCTAAAAACAGCACAGCGGGCGGAATAACCGGCTTCAGCGATATAGGCAAGATCAAGGACAGTATAAATTACGGCAATATTGCCGTTACCGACGGCAGCTATGCGGGCGGCATTTCGGGATATAATCTCAATGAGATAATGAGATGTATCAATACAGGCGATGTTGACGCAAAGAGCGATATAGGAGGAATCGCGGGCTACGGCAAGCATATATCGCAGACCTACGCACTCACGCGCACCTCCTCAGACGGCGACAGGATAGGCGCGGTCGCGGGAACGGCAGCCGGAAATCTTGAGCATAATTATTTTCTGGAGGAGGAGCTTGGCGGCATAAACGGCGTGAATTACAACGATAAGGCGCAGTCCGTCAAAAAGGATGTAATAGCGCGTGACGGAGAGATCGCGCCGGAGCTGGGCGGCCTTGAGGAGCGTTACTGGACCGGAACAGCCGGGGAGCTTTTTATGCCGCAGCTGAGGGCGTTTACGGAAAACACGTCCGTAAGCCGCTGCGAAACACTTAAAGCGAAATCAGCGGCGGCGGCGCGGTTCAGATTCAATGTCAGCTTTACAGTGGATTTTGAAGAAGTAAAATCATTTAATCTTGATTACGGCGAAACGATACCCGCGGATCAGATCCCCGAAATACCGAAGAAAAACGGAAAATACGGAGTGTGGGACCGTAATGTCAATGAACCGATAATAAGGAACACAAAATTTACGGCTGTTTATGACAAGTCCACCTCGACCCTCAGCTATGGCGGAGAGCCGCCGCAGCTGCTTGTGGAGGGAGATTTCAGTCCGGGAGCGGCGCTTGAGGTCAATGAATTTAATCCGGCGGCCGTCGTAAATGACAGAAAGTATAAGACCGTCGCGGGCTATGAGATAATACTGACGGATAACGGAAAGCCCTATGAGGGAGAGCTGAAGGTCCATGTCAGAATACCAAAGAACATGAAGTCTCCGAGGATAGGCCTTATAACGCAGAGCAGCGTCCTTATAGCGGACAGCGAAACGGACGGAAGCTATCTGCTGTTTGCCCCTGAGGGCGCGCAGAGATTTATAGTGCTTTCCGAAAGAACAAGTCCTGTTCCGTATATTATAACGGGCATAATCATTCTTGCAGTTTTCGTATTGCTGTTCATATTCAGAAAGCGCATAAAGGAAAGGCGGCTCCTTAATAAAATAAAGCTGTTAAGGGCCGATTTACTGCAGCTGAGCGCGGGGACGGAAGAAAACACAGAGGAAGAATCGAATGAGGAGGAGCCTGCCGAATAACGGCGGTTGTTATGAAAGGAAAATACAGCTATGGAAAAGAAAAGAAACAGGAACGCTATACGGTCGGTCAATATGCTTATGGACGCATATTTTGAGCTTTTAAGCTCAATGCCGGCGGAAAAGATAACGGTAACGGCTATAGTAAACAAGGCGGGATTAAACCGAAGCACCTTTTACGCCCATTTCGACTGCCCCAATGACGTCCGCAGGCTTCTGGAGGAGAGGCTTGTTGAGGAGCTTATGGAACAGATAGACTGTCTTGACTTTAAAGGTATCATGAAAAATCCGCAGCCGCTTCTGGATATTGTTGCAGAACGGCTTGAATCGAGAATGGATTATTTAAGAGTGATGTTTGATAAGCATCCGGCGGCAGAATGGATGGAGAGGGTAAAGGAGGCGCTTATAGAGAGATTCATGTCGGACGCGGAGGCGGAGGGCGCGTATGAAAACAAGGACGTTCTGCTTATAAACCTTCGTTTCTTTGTGGGTGGATATATATCTCTCTGCCGCGATTATATAAATAATAAGCTTACCCACACTCCCTCGGAGCTGTCAGAATCCCTCGCAAAAACAATAGCCGGAGGTCTTTCGGCAAGCTGTGATTGATACAGCTTCTTATTTGCATAAAAAATTTTTATTTAATAATGCAGATATTATTGACGAGCGATAACAAATATGTTATCATACAATAAAAAGGAATGATAATTTATGAAACAGGTTAAAACATTCTCCGAATATATGAATGATGAAACGAGAGTAACACCCGCCGAAAAGGAAAAAATCAATTTTGAAATTGAGCTTATAGGAAAAATGGTTGAGGCAAGAGAGGATAAAGGCTTATCACAAAGAGATTTAGCGGAAATCAGCGGTGTTAAGCAGCCGGCAATAGCAAGGCTGGAAAGTATGAAAGCAACTCCGCAGATTGATACCTTATTTAAGATACTCAATCCTCTGGGATATACAATTTCTATTGTTCCGTTAAATTCTGATGACGGAAAAGCAGTAAAACAATAGCCGGAGGTCTTTCGGCGAGCTGTGATTGATATGTGTTATCTCATCTCATTTTCTTGCTTTGTGAAAAGCATATAAACAGATAAAAAGGCTATTGAAATAAGGAGCGGTTTATGATATAATTATAAATGAAAGATTATATCAGTATGAGGTGATACCAATGGCAAGGGAAATAGTCAAGGCAAAGCTGGACGTCATTT
>JBJEFT010000529.1:0-3232 GCA_051874315.1 Candidatus Ornithomonoglobus sp. | reverse complement strand
CAAAAAGCAGCTTCGGGCGGACACCATGCGTGGAAGCGCACATGGTTCAAGCCGTAGCTTTTAATTATTCTGAAATTCTTCCTCCACACCTCAATATCTGTCGGAGGATAGCCCGTCATAGGATAAATGGCGCAGTCTATGGTTCCTCTTAACGCGATGGGCTTATTATTTAAAAGTATCTGCCTGTTCTCTGTCCTTATCCAACGCATACCGAAGCTGACGCTCTTTTCGTCCATATAACCCTCGCACTCAAGCCTTACATTCAGCGTGTACAGCGCGGGGTTAAATTCATCCCAATACTCTATATCGTCAATTTCATAGCTCAGGTATTCAACCTGCCTTGAGTTGAACAGCTCTCGTGAAAAACGCTTTGCTCCGAGAGTTCTTCCGTTTGGCGCGGTAACGGACAGCTCAATTTCCGCGTTCCGCCTTTTAAAAGGAGAGTGAACATCATTGATTTCAATCAGCCGCACATCAATACCGTTTTCTTTCGGATATACCTGTATATTCTCCAAATGAAAAATATCCTCGCATTGCAGCTCCATTCTGCCGATAATACCGTTCCAATACCCCTGCGTGTCAATACTGTAGCCGCTTGCCATTGTGTCGATATTGAGCAGATTTCTGTTATCAACACGAAGCGTCAGGATATGCTTTCCCGCCGTCAGCCTACCCGTCAGGTTATAAATATGGGGCGCGGACAGCTCTATTATCTGTCTGCCGATCCTTTCGCCGTCGATCCACAGCTCAGATGCGATATTGGCGCGTTCAAGAAAAAGACGGATATGTTTTCCCTCAAATTCCTCCGGCACAACAATTTCTCGCTGCAGCCACAGCGGAGCAATATATTCATACCGTTCCCGCGGCGCGCGTACCGCTTCTTTTGACAGCTCATTATAGTATTCCTGCTTTTTGCCGATACCGTTAGAGCATGCCGAACCCGGCAGCATAAAGCCGCCGAGTTCAAATTTCTCGTTATAATATTCCTTTGTTATTCCGATGTCGTCATAGTCGGTTTTATATGACCACGCTCCGCTTAAATCCAAAATTTTCATAGCGATTAAAACTCCCTGTAAAAATCGTCCCTGATTTCCGACATAGCAAGATAACATTCCCTGCCGCAGAGCAGCTTTGCCGGAACACGCCACGGCTTACCGTAATAGAAATTGTCCGCAGCAAGCTCACCGTCAGCATAAATCTGCGCAACGTCGTGTCGGAAAGGTATTTCTATAAAGCCGCCGCTGCCGGATACCGTAATTCTTTTCCAGACTCTTTCTCTTTCACCGCCGAGGTTCAGCTCCTCTGCATACGGAGGTTCAAACGGTTCTCTTACCGATTTAAACGCTGCTTCCGCCTGTTTGAAATCCTTTTGAACAGTGCGATGCTCAAATTCCGTGCCGTTCCACATATCATATGCAAAGCTGCCGTCCTGCACAGCGCAAATGTTTCCGTCATATTCGTAAATATCGCAGCAGTCACCTATGTAAAGCTTTCCCGACAGCTTACGCGCATATTTTGCCCTGTCCCATGAAAGCGTTACAATTTGTATATCGTTTACTTTAAATGCGGAGCCCGGTTCAGCCTTAAGAATACCGCTGTCCGCAAATTTATATTCAGGCGCTATGCCGTCTATTGCCGCAAAGAAATATGTATCATTGACCCTGCAAAGCGGCTGCGCTGTCGCATATTCAAGAATATTCCCCGACAGGCTCATGTTAAACGGCATAATGAAGCTTACATTCCCGCAAATATCAACAGGAGGAAACCGTACCTCTCCCGTATCGATAACGGCGCCCTTTATATCCTCAAGCTCCGCAAGCCGCTGATAATGATTTATAAATACAAAGCCGCTGTTTCCGTCTGTACGCATACAATATCTCAATGACGACAGGTCATAAGGATCAACCTCAGATTCCAATTCTACGGCTTCCATAGGCGCAAGCGTATCACCGAAATCATTTACGAACATATGGAGCATATTAAGCAGTCTGTACTGTCCGCGAACCTCGCCGTATTCCGAAACCGGCGCCTGAAAGTCATATGACAAAACAGGATAATCGTTCGGGTAGCCGCTCGCTCTTGACTCATTCAGCGTTGACAGCCTGCCGAGCTTATTTGTGCCGCCCTTATACATATAGTAGCCGACAAGATTATTTCCGGAACCAAGCTTTACAAGAGAAATCGCATAAATATCCATATCGTTGATAAGCGGCCGCCTGTGATGCGTGACCTGTATTCCGCCGCCCAGCTCGCAGGTTGCGAACGGATATTTTTCATACGGCATACGCCAGCCGTCCTCATCGAATTTATTAATGATGTCCGTTCCGATTGCCGCGTCATTCCTCATTTTGTTAAAGACATAGTGAAGCGACAGCGGAAGCCTGTCTGTATGCCCCGTCCACGGCGCTTCCGGGTATGCCCCGAACACAGGAACAAACTCGTCAACCGGAATTTTTGCGCCGTAGGCGCTGTTCCACCCCGTAACGGTATATATCGGCGCCTTAAAGCCGATCTCAAGCGCAAGCTTCTTTAATTCAAGAAGATGCTCCGCGTTGTCCACAAGCTCATTTTCGATCTGTATTCCTATGATATTGCCGCCGTCCTCATAAAACAAGCCGTTTACCTGCTCATATATTTTTTCGTACCATATCCGTACTTTTTCCATATATCCGCTGTTATTATCACGCAGCTTAAACGGCTTCTTCAAAAGCCAGTCGGGGAAACCGCCGTTACGGCATTCCCCGTGCGCCCACGGACCTATTCGTATTATTACATCAAGTCCGGCTCTCTCGGCGTCCTTAACAAACCTGCGTATGTCACGGTCACCTGTGAAATCAAACTTACCCTCGGCTTCCTCATGATAGATCCAGAACAGATATGTGGCAGCAACAGTGATACCGCCCGCCTTCATCTTGCAAAGCTCGCGGTACCAGTTATCGCGGCTGTCGCGGGCAAAGTGATATTCGCCCATAACACCTATCCATGGCTTTCCCCCGCGCGTAAAATACAGACTTGTAACGTCAATACGCTCGCCGTAGGGATTTTCCCCGCCCATTCTGAGATGATTTGTTAATATCTCCGATTTGTGATAAGCTTTGAATTTATAACCCATCGTTTATGCGCCTATATTTTTAATATATCCTTCAGTCCCGCATGGCACTTATCAAGCTCCAGTCCCTTTAAAGCATACTCCTTCGCCTTTTCGTTGTCACCCTTGCCGAGATAGCCAAGA
>JBJEFT010000528.1:0-3249 GCA_051874315.1 Candidatus Ornithomonoglobus sp. | reverse complement strand
CTGTGAACACGCCAAGCTTACCTCTGTTCTCCTCCATGCCCAGAAGCATGACCGCGCCTACCTGCGCGAGAGCCTCACAGATAAGAACACCCGGCATGATCGGGTTGCCCGGAAAATGTCCCTGGAAAAACGGCTCGTTGACCGTTACGTTCTTAATGCCCTTGATCTTTTTTCCCGGCTCGTGCTCGACGATCTTGTCCACGAGAAGGAACGGGTAGCGGTGCGGTAAAATTCTCTGAATATCAATATTGTTCATAAGTGGTTCTGCCATTTTGTTTTCTCCTTTATCATCATTTTTTAACCTTCATGAATATAAGCCTTTTTATGGTAGATATGTGTCGGATCGGTAACAGTGTCGATCTGCTCCAGAGCAATTCCGGAGCCTTTGACAACGCATTGGACTAAGTCATTTGCAAGACAGCACCCGACGCCGATCGCCTCTGAAATCCTCCTGTCAAGTCCGTAAAGCATCGCGCCGCCGCCCGTGAGGATTATTCCGTCCTGAATTATATCGCCGTGAAGCTCCGGCGGTGTTTCCTCCAGCACTTCTCTCGCCCTCTCTGTTATATTATAAACGAACTCCTCAAAGATATTGTATAAGTCGTTTGACGAAACGGTGACAGACTTTGGTATTCCGGTAATGGCGCTGATTCCCTTTGCGGTGCAGACAACCTCCTTGTCCCGCTTTACAACTCCGCCTACGGTGCATTTAAGCATTTCTGCAGTACGTGGACCGATATGAAGATTCATTTCCTTACGCATAAACCGTATAATTTCCTCGGTAAACTCATCTCCGGCAATCTTCATTGAACGGCTGCATACCACGCCTCCGAGAGATATAACGGCAATATCCGTTGTACCTCCGCCTATATCTATAACCATGGTTCCCCGCGCCTGTGAAATATCTCTTCCGGCGCCAAGGGCCGCGGCGACAGGCTCCTCGATAATATAGATATCCCTTGCGCCCACCTCACGCGCCGCCTCAATAACCGCGCGCTGTTCAACATCGGTTATGCCCGAAGGGACGCACATCATGATCCTCGGTCTGCCCGGCACCCTGCGCAGAGCCTTTTTAATCAGACGGCGAATCATTTCCTGAGCGAGTGTATAATATGAAATTACACCATCGTGAAGTGGTCTTACCGCTTGTATATTCGGCGGAGTTCTGCCAAGCATCTCCAACGCCTCGGTACCCACGCCTACAACCTCGTTCTTATCGGTATCTACTGCGATGACCGTCGGCTCGTCAAGCACAATGCCCTTGCCCTTTATGTAGACAAGCATCGTTGCCGTTCCCAAATCTATACTAATATCGTTACCGAACATATATGTTCTTTCTCCTTAAAAAGCTTTAATATTTATATTATACACCAAAAAACATGATAACTCAATACCTTTTTATGAAATATTTTTTCAATTAGCTATAGATTTTTTTTGTGAAGTATGTTATACTTAAAATATCAAAGTACGACTCGTATGGGGACACATAACACTTCATTTTTGACATAAACCTACCCTTGCGCGGGTCAGCGAACGGAGGAATACACATATGGATGCAACACAGAAATGGGCAAATGAAAGAAGAATTGCCGATCTTATTGAGGTACTTAAGGAAAATAAGTTTGATGCCGTTATGGCAAAGGACTCCGATGACGCAAGAAGAATTGTTATGGACATGATTCCGGAGGGCTCAACCATCGCCGTAGGCGGAAGTGTTACCCTTAATGAAACAGGTATTCTTGACGAAATCAGAAAACCCGAATACAGATTCATTGACCGATATAATACAAAGTCATTTGAGGAAATGCTTGACAAGTACCGCGAGGGCTACACAGCTGATGTATTTGTATCGAGCACGAACGCCGTAACCATGGACGGCGCGCTCGTAAACATCGACTGTACAGGAAACCGCACAAGTCAGATCGTTTTCGGGCCCAAGAAGGTTATCATAGTAGCGGGCGTCAATAAAATTGTCGACACTGTTGACGAGGGCATAAAGAGAGCGAAGAAGATCGCTCCGATGAACGCGCGCCGCATAACCCACAAAACGCCGTGCGCGACTGACGACTGTATCAAATGCAGCAACTGTCATTCGGACGCGAGAATATGCAACGTTACAAGCATTGTCACAGGCTGCCACTACTTCCCGGGCAGAATAACGATAGTTATGGTTCCGGAGACACTTGGCTATTAATTAATTATGAAAAATATTGGGCTGTATCAAAAACTAAATTATCACAAGCAACTGTGAATATTTTGTAAAATGATGCTCATGGCATTGACTTTGGTGCGCCGCTGGGATATAATTATTATTGTAAAGGAGTTGGGCGATATGGGCAAAAATCCCAAGCGCAGTATAAAGGACAGTGTGTTTACAAATATTTTTAAAGACAAGAAGTATGTTGTACAATTATATAAGGCACTGTTTCCGGATTCAGAGGATATAACCGAGGATGATGTTACCATTCTTACTCTTGAAAATATCCTTATGAATTCAATGTACAATGATTTAGGCTTTATGGTAAAAAACAGACTGATTGTCCTTGCGGAGGCTCAGAGTACGTGGTCGCTTAACATTCTTGTGAGGATGCTGTTATATATTACAAGTACCTATAAGGATTATATCGGTGAGAATAATATTGATTTGTACACCTCGAAAAAGGCTGTTTTACCAAAGCCGGAGCTGTTTGTGATTTATACCGGTGATAAAAAATTAAGCAGCAATACCTTTTCGCTTGCCGATGAATTTTTCGACGGTGAAAGAGTTATAGATATAAATGTAAAGGTCCTTACAACCGGACAGAATAACGATATAATATATCAGTATGTAACCTTTACCAAGGTTCTGAATGAACAGATTAAAATTCACGGACGCAATGAGCGCGCCGTTATCGAAACAATCAGAATATGTAAGGATACTGATATTTTAAAGGAATATTTATCTCAGTGTGAGGAGGAGGTCATAGATATGATGTGTGCTTTATTTGATACTGAAACATTGATGAAGGTTCATGACCACAATCTTTATAAAGAAGCTCTTGAGCAAGGTATCGCACAAGGTGTAACTCAAGGTGTAACACAGGGCAGAGATGATTTGTTGGCTGCATTGCGGGAAATGGGGGTTGACGAGGCAACTCTGCAAAAGGCAGCAGCGCGTGTAAAAGCTGATTAATTTGGTGGGGCTGTATCAAAACTAAATTATTGTTTAGCGGCTTTTGAAGTCCGCCCCTAAAAGGGGCGGGGGACCAT
>JBJEFT010000527.1:0-13200 GCA_051874315.1 Candidatus Ornithomonoglobus sp. | reverse complement strand
CTTAGAATGGGCGGAATACGCTGTAGTAGAGATAGAGGGGTATATAAATGCGGGAATCAAGTATTACAAAGGCACTGAAAACATGGGACGGGATGACCTGTTACGGTTTTACAAGCAGAAATTTTCAGAGGTCGCAGGTGCATTTGAGCGATATTTTAGAGAGCAGCGTGGACAGGAAATATTACCTTTCTGCGAAGGCTTGTATTGGCATCCTGCGCCGTGCAAAGGCGAGGGGCAAAGAGCTGCCGGAAGTGCTGAAAAAGGCACTGGAGCGGCAGGCGAAATCAATGCCGTAAGCAATATGGCATTAAACGACCAAGGCGGCAGTCGTATGGATATTACAGAGAGTGTGACAGCAACATTACGCTCAAAGGCGAATCACCCGCCGTGCGTTATGGAAGCGGCAGGCTTCTGTACCGAGCATTCCGCAAATGCAGGAGGGATAGGCTATCAGGAAGAGACTGCTCCGACACTGCGCGAGGGCATTGTTCCGGCTGCAATCGCGCTTGAAAGTCATCCGCAGGACGGACGTTTGAAAATAGATAGGAGCGGAGTTATACAGACGATTACACAGAGAGCCGGAACAGGCGGAGGCAATGTTCCTCTTGTTATGAATGAGCGTCAGTATGCTATGACAATATCCGAGGATGTTGCAAATACGTTGACGGAAACGGATTTCAAGGGTACTCAATGTATCATCGAAGAGAATAAAGCTGATGACAATGTAATAAAAAACACCTTTGATGTGCGGTTTACTTCTGAGGGTACACGCAATGCCCGTCAGAATGTTTATGAGACCGATACCGCAAGGACGATAGACACCGGAGGCAATGCGCCGGATGCTAACCAAGGCGGTGTGGCAGTTGTAGAAACACGAGCGTTCGGGATATGCTCTGAGCACAGCAATGCGATGCAGTCGGATAATCCCAATAGCGGTATATATGAAGCGGAGACGGCGCGGACGATAGATACAAGCAACCAGTCCCCGGCAAAGAGTCAGGGCGGAATGGCTGTGGTTTGCGTAGACCAAGGCGGAGGAAAGTCCTCGGTGAATATATCAGAGGAGCTGTCGCCGACATTAGCCGGAACGCACGGCGGCGAACCCGCAATATGCATACAAGGCTCTATGATAGGCAGAAAAGACCACAACGGACCGCGGGGCAGCGGCATAAACGAGGATGTTGCATTTACAATTGACCGAACCGATAGGCATGCTGTATATTCTATGACCTCAGGCGGCTATCAGACATATGCAAGGGAAAAGGCTCCGCCAATAATGGCACGGGACTACAAGGATGCGGCGGTCGTATCTGTTCCTGCATACGGCATTGGGCGTGATGCTTTTAATCAGGGCAGGAACGCTTTATACACACCATCGGTTGAGAAGGATGTGCAGCCGACAATAGTAGCGAAAGGACCGGGCGGTGTGGCATTGCCGCAGGGCTTTTATCCGCAGATGAAAGCGGGAAGTATGTGTGTTACTGATGATATGTCTCCGGCACTTGTTAACGGAACTAACCCCGGCTATCAAAACGGTATTGTAGAGCCAACATATACAGTCCGTAGGCTCACGCCGACAGAATGTGCGAAATTGCAGGGTTTCCCGGGATTTTGGTGTGCGGGACTTGAAACAGAGAATCCGACAGATGAGGATATAGCGTTCTGGACGGAGGTATTTGAAACGCACCGCAAAGCGACTGCTCCGAATAAAAAGCCGAAAACGGAGAAGCAGATAATTAAATGGCTGAAAAATCCGTACTCAGATAGTGCGGAATACAGGTTGTGGGGTAACGCAGCCGCCATTCCGTGCATTTTATTTGTGATGTCAAGCATAGTATGGGCAGCGAATATGGAAGGAGTAAAAACAGAATGATAGAAAAGGTAAATCCGGCACACCCGGACAAGATAGCGGATAGGATAGCGGGAGCGATAGTAGATATCGCTTATAAGGCTGAGGAGAATCTGAAAATAGCGGTCGAGGTGCTTATAGGTCACTGTGTATGTCATGTGATAATAGAGACAACAGCGGATCTGAATGTTCGGGATATACGCAATGCTGTAAGACGCATAGCGGGTAATGTATCACCGAGCATAATAATTGTGCCGCAGGACAAGCACCTGACCAAGAACCAAGAACACGGTTTCCGCTGCGGTGATAACGGTATATTCAAGGGTGTGCTGTTATCGGCAGAGCAGAAAACTTTATCAGATATAGCTCGTAATATTTACGCTAAATATCCGTATGACGGAAAATACATACTTGACGAGACACGGCTTATTATTTGCCAGAGCAATGCTGATGGGGATGAACTGAAAAAACTGTATCCCGACGCTGAGATAAATCCTCTCGGAGACTGGACAGGCGGCACCGATGTTGATACAGGTGCGGTCAACCGCAAGCTCGGTTCGGACATGGCAGACAGCGTCACCGGAGGCGGTCTGCACGGTAAGGATTTGTCAAAGGCTGATGTATCGGTAAATATATATGCTTTCCTTAAAGCGCAGGAAACAGGCAAGCCGGTGGAGCTTGTATGCGCTATAGGAGACGATACCGTAGACGGAGTGCCGTATGCTGATATAGTTGAAACGGCGCGTGGATATATCCGTTCAATAGGCGGATTTGAGAAATTTGCCGAATGGGGGTTATTCTGAAATTTAAAATTATACAAATCCTTTGAAAAATCCTTGTGTACTATACATACTTGCTATTTGCAAAAATGTACGGTAATATGTGACTACCATAAACAGATCGGAGGATTACGAACATGGAGATTAGGTATAACATAACGGGCGATGCAAGAAGGGCATTTGTCAAAGCGATATGTGAAATAACGGGTGAACCGTCAAGGTATCTCAGGGTGCCAAGCTGCGCATATGCCATAGGCGAAAGGTATAGGGTTACAAAGGAAGGCAACCTTGAGATTTCTGATGGCGCGCCTGCCAATACCACAGCGTGGCTTATGGCGGAACTTGAAAAACGCGGATACACCGCCGAGCCGGTTGATGAGGTCGAGCTTGTAATCGAAGGAACGGATGAGGAATCGGATGAGCCTGTCGGATTCTCTATAGGGATGTCACCGACAGAGCTTTCTGATAAGCCGTTTTCTGCGGAAACGCTTGATAAGCTCAATGCTATCGTTAAAGGATATGAGGAACTTTTCAAAAAGGCTATCGGTACAAGTAACAGCCTCAAGACAGAATTTGATGATGATACGATATGGTTTGACTGGTTCGACAGGCTTATCAGCAAGGACGAGCAGAAAATTTATACAGAGTTCTTTAAAGCTCTTTACCGATTTGCCCAGAACGCAAAGCGTGTAGACGGCAAGCGCAGCGAGGTGGAGAATGAAAAATTCACTATGCGTACATTTCTTAACCGCATAGGCTTATCGGGATCGGAGCATAAACAGATTCGCAGGCAGCTTCTCAAAAATCTGTCCGGCAGCAGTGCATTCCGTTACGGCAGAGCAAAGGAGGGCAGCATAACAACAATTTGCTATGGAAAAACAGAAAGTTGGAACACCCGACAGGAAGCCTGCGACAGCTTCCTTGAAGCAATGAACGGCTCGGACGGTTCAGAGCGTGAGCGGTATACAACTATTTATACCAAGCTTATGGCGGGTATGACAGTTTGCAGTGATGAGGATGAATAAGAAGATGGACATGAATATTTTGTCAAAAGAAATATTAGATAGGCTTCGCAGAGAATATCCCGTCGGGACAAGGGTGAAACTTGTACGCATGGAAAACGATCCTCATCCTGTTCCGGCAGGAACTCTCGGAACCGTAATGGGCATTGATGATGCCGGCTCCCTGTTAGTAAAATGGGATAATGGCTCCGGCTTGAATGTGCTGTTCGGGATAGATTATGCGGTGAAAGTCTAAAACAAGATATAGTTCAGAGTGATGTGGAACGTGTACTTATACACAATATATTGTGTATATCTTTGTGTAGTAATCGTATTGATAATATCTCCGTTTAGAGGTAATATGTGTATAACAAAAGGGAAACACCCCAGAAAAACCAAAAAATGGAGGATTTGAAAATGAACGAAAAAACAGCAAGACAGATTGAGGAAATGAAAAAGCAGACCATCGGCGTTGAAATAGAGATGAACAGCATCACAAGAGAAAAGGCTGCCAAGACTGCTGCAGAATACTTCGGAACAGGCAGATACCAAAACACAGCGGACAGAAACGGCTACTGCACTTGGTCAGCTTGGGATGCCGAGGGCAGAGAATGGAAATTTCAAAAGGACGTAAGCATTGCGGGATCTGACAATGAGAAATGCGAATTGGTAACACCGATTCTTCACTACAGCGACATTGAAACATTGCAGGAGCTTGTAAGAAGATTGAGAAAAGCAGGAGCACGCAGTGATTACCGCAGGGGGTGCGGTGTACATATTCATATTGGAGCGAAAGGACATACCGCACAGACCTTGAGAAACCTTGCAAACATAATGGCAAGCCATGAGGATTTGCTTATAAACTCAATCAACATAGCGGAGAGCAGAACAAGAACTTATTGTAAAACGGTTGACAGACGATTCTTAGATAAGCTTAACGAAAAGAAACCGAAAACGATGGCAGAGCTTGCAGATATTTGGTATACAACACAGAATGCCAATTACGGCAGGAGTGCACATTACAATGAATCGAGATACCACCAATTAAACTACCACGCAGTGTTCTCAAAAGGAACGGTTGAGTTTAGACTTTTCCAATTCGACGCTCCGGCAAACGGGAAGCAGAATGGCTTGCATGCTGGACAAACTAAGGCATACATTCAGCTTTGCTTAGCACTTAGCCAAATGGCAAAGACAGTAAAAACGGCAAGCCCCAAGCCACAGCAGAACGAAAATCCCAAATATGCGATGCGAACATGGCTTTTAAGGCTCGGATTTATAGGAGATGAGTTCAAGACAGCAAGGGAGATTCTTACCAAAAGACTTGACGGAGACACAGCATTCCGCAACGGCAGAGCATAAGGCAACAGCCTTCTGCCGCCTAACCCGCTTATAAGGCGGGCTTTAGGTGGTAGAAGGTGAACAACTCGCTTGCAAGTTGTAGCATAGCAAGCAGAATGCTTGCGTAGCGTAGAAAGGTATTGCCTTCGGAAAGGATTGATTTAGAATGAAAAAATACTATTTAGCTTACGGCAGTAACTTGAATGTTGTTCAAATGCAGTACCGCTGTCCTACGGCAAGAGTTGTCGGGACTGCGGAGATTAAGGATTATGAATTGTTGTTCAAGGGTTCAAAAACAGGCTCTTACCTCACCATTGAAAAAGCTAAGGGCAAGACAGTGCCGGTTGCTGTGTGGGAAGTTACAGAACAGGACGAACTGGCTCTTGACCGCTATGAGGGTTATCCGAACTTTTATTATAAAAAGGAAATGGAAATCGAATATATCGGAATTGTGACACACCGCAAACGAAAGGTCAAGGCGTTCGTATATATTATGCATGAGGACAGACCGTTTGGAATACCGTCGCAATATTATGTTGAAACCTGCCTGACGGGTTACAAAACATTTGGATTTGATACAAAGAATATATACACGGCAATTTACGAAAGCAGGGTAAGAAAGTTTGAATAAAATCGCCCATCTCGCACGCTCACGCTCACTCGCATACACAAAGTATAGTCTCGTATGCGTGAACGCACGATCTGAACGATTTTCTCTCAAACTTTAGTTTTGTGAAAGGATTTGATGGACAAAAATGAAAACAAGAGATTGTACTAAAATGAGAACCTGTCCAAAATGCAGAGCAGAATATATCGGTGTTCCGGCACTGTCAAGGATTCCGGAGTTTGGATGCATTTGCCAGGACTGCGGCACGAGGGATGCTTTGGAAAGCATAGGCATTTCAAAAGAAGAACAGGACAAGATTATCGGTATCATCCATTCTGCATATATACCTAAAGCGTAATTTTTCAATGAAAAGTCGCCCACTCGGCGGCTTTTCTGTCGCAGCATTAAGCTGTAAGATATACAATAATGTTGTGTATATATTGTGTAGTAATCGTATTGATAATTCCATGGTAGTACGGTAATATGTAATCACAATAAAGAACAGGGCAGCACCCTAAGGAGGAAAATGAAAATGGCAATTTATATGGATTACCCACAAACAACAACAATGGAACATTTACAAACGGAAACAAGCTCAGGCTATGGCTCGGTACTAAAATTTGGTGAGCATGTTTTGGTAACTGACTTGAGTTTTAAAGGCTTTACTGCAGCGGTTTACGAGTTTATTGAAACTCCCGAAGAAACCGGACTGGGTGATATTGAATGCAGGATTTCGCGCATTGCACAGGCTGACGAATATTTCAATGACGGCGGAAGTGCGATGCTGTGGGGATTTGAACAAATAAAGAAATAAGGGGTTTGAAAGCCGCCTTTTGAGGCGGTTTTTTAGTGGTAAACATTTATACGAAAGGCGGTGATACGGATGGCACAGAGGGGCAGAAAGCCGAAACCAACGGCACTAAAAGAGCTTGAGGGCAATCCCGGAAAGCGTCAGCTTAATATGAACGAACCGAAGCCGTTAGCTAAGGCGCCGACCTGCCCGAAGTGGCTTGAGGATGAGGCTAAAAAGGAGTGGAAACGCTTAGCGAAAAAGATGGAGCAGCTCGGAGTACTTACCGAGGTTGACATGGCGGCATTTGCCGGGTACTGTCAGGCATATGCCCGGTGGAAGGCTGCAGAGGAGTTCATATCAAAGCATGGTGCTATCGTAAAAACACCGAGCGGATATTGGCAGCAGGTGCCGCAGGTATCTATTGCTCAGCAGTATCTGAAGGATATGCAGAAGCTTGCCGAACAGTTCGGGCTTACTCCGGCATCGCGGTCAAGGATAATTGCGGATGCCACAAAAACGGAATATATAGATGATATGGATAAACTGTTGGGAGGTATGTAATGGCAGAAACGAGACCGAAGGCTTATCCGAAAATTGAAAATTATATACCCTCACCGTTCACGCTTCCTACATCGCATTATGACAAAGAAAAAGCGGATAGGGCGGTAAGATTTATTGAGAACCTGTGTCACACCAAAGGCAAATGGGCGGGCAAGCGGTTCTGGCTGCTTCCGTGGCAGGAACAGATAATACGGGATATATTCGGCATCATAAAAGAGGACGGCACACGGCAGTTTCATACAGCATATATCGAAATAGGGAAGAAGAACGGGAAGTCAGAGCTTGCTGCGTCTGTGGCACTGTATTTGCTCTATGCCGATGGTGAGCCGTCTGCCGAGGTTTACGGTGCAGCGGCAGACCGTCAGCAGGCAAGTATAGTATTTGAAGTGGCAAATCAGATGGTGAAGATGTCACCGGCGCTTATGAAACGGTCAAAGATAATGACTGCCACAAAGCGCGTTGTGAATTATACCAATGCCGGATTTTATCAAGTACTCAGCGCGGAGGTAGGAACAAAGCATGGTCTTAATGTTTCAGGACTTGTCTTTGATGAGCTTCATAACCAACCTAACCGAAAGCTGTATGATGTTCTCACCAAAGGCTCCGGTGATGCGAGAGAACAGCCGCTGTTTTTTATCATAACCACAGCCGGAACGGATAAAAATTCTATCTGTTATGAGCTTCATACGAAGGCAAAGGATATATTATCCGGCAGAAAGCTTGATCCCACATTCTATCCAGTTGTATATGGATTGGAGCTTGAGGATGACTGGCATGATGAGCGGAATTGGTACAAGGCGAATCCGTCACTTGGATATACAATAAAGATAGACCGTGTTCGTGAAGCGTATCAGGAAGCTCTGCAGAATCCGGCAGAGGAAAATGTATTCAGACAGTTAAGACTTAACACATGGGTAAACAGCACAGTCTGTTGGATACCAGAGCATATATACGACAAAGGAAATACACCTGTGAGCGAGCATTTTCTCCTCGGCAGAAAATGCTATGGCGGTCTTGATCTTTCATCTACATCCGATATTACAGCATTTGTTCTCATATTTCCGCCTGAACACGAAGCTGAGCCGTATTACATCCTCCCATACTTCTGGCTGCCGGAGGATACATTGGAGCTGCGTGTTCGCAGAGACCATGTTCCGTATGATGTATGGCGGAAACAGGGATATATCAATGTGACCGAGGGTAATGTCATACACTATGATTTCATAGAGAAATTCATAGAAAATCTCGGCACAAAGTTTAATATAAAGGAAATCGCAGTCGATAGGTGGAACGCAACACAAATGATACAGAATCTTGAGAGTGCAGGCTTTACAATGGTGCCGTGCGGGCAGGGCATGAAGGATATGTCCCCGCCTACAAAGGAATTTTACAAGCTGCTGCTTGAGGGTAAAATAGCTCACGGCGGTAATCCCGTTCTGCGTTGGATGGCCGGGAATGTTGTAGTCGAAACGGATGCGGCTGAGAATATAAAACCCACAAAGGCAAAGTCTACTGAGAAGATTGACGGCATCGTTGCTGCGATAATGGCACTTGACAGGTGTGTGCGTAATAAGAGTACGGCAAAAACAAGTGTGTACGATAGCAGAGCGTTGATAATTTTGTAGGAGTACAGCATGAATATATTAAAATCAATTTTCAAGTCACGGGATAGGCCCGGGCTGCTTGGGCGAGCAATGGAGCGCAAGCGGAATGACCAGCCAAAGAACCACACTGGTGACAGTGTCGGAGGAGGACGATATTTTCCGTTCGGCAGAACTTGGGCGGGCAAAAGCGTAACGGAGCGAACCGCGATGCAGACAACAGCGGTATATGCCTGCGTCCGCATCATATCCGAGACAGTGGCGAGTCTGCCTTTGCATGTATATGAATATACCGACAATGGCAAGGAGCGTGTATATACGCATCCGTTATATAAGCTGCTTCATGACATTCCGAATCCCGAAATGAACAGCTTTATCATGCGCGAGGTTATGATGAGTCACTTGCTCTTGTGGGGCAACTCATATTCGCAGATAATCAGAAACGGCAAGGGTGAGATAATAGCGTTGTATCCGCTTATGCCTGAAAAGATGCGCATTGACAGAGGTGCTGACGGACGGCTGTATTATACATACACCTCTGATAAGCAGGGTACTTTCGTATTCCGAAAGGAGGAGATACTGCACATTGTCGGACTCGGTTTTGACGGTCTTGTGGGCTATTCACCTATTGCTATGGCGAAGAATGCAGTCGGATTGGCTATTGCAGCCGAGGAATACGGTTCATCATTCTTTTCAAACTCCGGCACACCGAGCGGTGTGCTTGAACATCCGGGAGTATTGAAGGATCCGAAAAAGGTGCGTGATGCTTGGAATGATGCATATGGCGGCAGCGGTAATGCGCACAAGGTTGCTGTAATCGAAGAGGGCATGAAATTTAATCCGATTTCGATTAATCCGCATGAAGCACAGTTCCTTGAAACACGAAAATTTCAGGTAAACGAAATCTGCCGAATATTCAGAGTGCCTCCTCATATGATTGCGGATTTGGATAAGTCGAGCTTTAATAACATCGAACAGGAAAGCTTGGATTTTGTAACGAACACTATCAGACCATGGCTTGTGAGGATAGAACAGACAATATTTCAGCAGCTTTTTAATGAAGCGGAGCAAGAAAAATATTTTGTAAAATTCAATGTTGACGGTCTTTTGCGCGGCGATTTCCAAAGCCGTATGAGAGGATATTCAATAGGAATACAAAACGGGTTTATGTCACCGAATGACGTAAGAGAGCTTGAGGATATGAATCTCATCCCGGATGAGTTAGGCGGGAACCGCTACTTATGTAACGGCAACATGATAGATATCGGTGCCGCGCCTAAAAGAGTAGAAACGGACAATCAGGAAGGAGAGGATAATAACAGTGAATAAATTTTGGAAATTCAAAACAATCAAAAATAAAATCAATGAGGATGAGGAAAGCACTGAAAATGTGCTTTTTTTAAATGGAACAATTGCGGAGGAGTCTTGGTACAGTGATGATATAACACCAAAGATGTTTCGTGATGAGCTTAATAAGTACAGCGGTAATTTGACGGTATTTATCAATTCACCGGGCGGCGATTGCTTTGCTGCGAGTGAAATATACACTGCTCTTAAGGAGCATAACGGCAAAGTCACCGTTAAGATAAACGGAATAGCTGCATCTGCGGCATCTGTTATAGCTATGGCGGGTGATATGATGGAAATGTCACCGACATCCATGCTGATGATACATAATCCGTCAATGCTTTTATACGGTGAAGTGTCCGAGCTTGAGCAGGGAATTGATTTCCTTAACGAGGTCAAGGAATCAATCATAAACGCATATCAGCTAAAGACCGGTCTTTCTCGCAGCAAGATATCACATCTTATGGATGCGGAGACATGGATGAACGCAAATGCGGCGCATGATTTGGGATTCTGTGACCGTATTTTATACACCGATGATAATGAGGAAAGGGAAACAGAAAATATGGTGTTTGACAAGACCGCAATGGTCACAAATACCATAGCAGCTATGAGAAAAAAGCTGAAGCCTATTGCACCGAAGCAGACGGGTGAGGATATAGCTCAGTTTGAAAAAAGGTTAGAGTTATTGAAATAAAATATCAGAAAGGGGACAAAAACATGAGTAAAATAGTTGAATTAAGACAGAAGAGGGCAAAGCTGTGGGAGGACACTAAGAAATTCCTCGACAATGCTAAACGTGGCAACAACGGCTTGCTCTCTGCGGCGGATGTAGAAACCTACGAGAAGATGGAGGCGGATATTGTATCGCTCAAAAAGGAGATAGATATCCTTGAGCGTCAGGAAGCCATAGACAGGGAGATGAACGCTGCCACATCAACTCCAATCCTTGGTACTCCGAACACGGGAGTTGATACCAAAACCGGCAGAGCAAGCGAGGAATACAAAAAGGCGTTCTGGCAGACTATGCAGAACAAGTATTCATATTCAGTACAGGATGCGCTGCAGATTGGTTCAGACAGCGAGGGCGGTTTCCTTGTGCCGGATGAGTTTGAGGCAACGCTGATAGATAAGCTTGGGGAAGAGAACATCATACGCGGTATCGCTACCATCATATCCACCTCAAACGGTGATAAAAAAATACCTGTTGTAGCATCGCATGGCGCGGCAACATGGACTGATGAAGGTGCTGAATATACAGAAAGTGATGACAGCTTCGGCACTGTAACTCTCGGCTCACATAAGCTTACAACCATAATCAAGGTATCAGAGGAAATTTTAAACGATTCTGCATTCAACCTTGAATCGTATATATCGTCGGAGTTTGTGCGCCGTATGGCTGCGGCAGAGGAGGATGCGTTCATCAACGGCAATGGTACCGGCAAGCCCGCAGGCTTGCTTACAACGGGCGAAACTGGTGTTACAGCAGCAAGCGCATCGGCAATAACAGCTGATGAGATAATCAATCTCTACCACAGTCTCAGAACTCCGTACAGAAAGAATGCACATTTCATAACAAATGATTCTACTGTTAAGGCTATACGCAAGCTTAAGGACAATAGCGGTCAGTATGTTTGGCAGCCGGGCTTGCAGGCAGGACAGCCTGATACCATCCTGAACCGTCCAATACTTACATCAGCCCATATGCCGGAGATTGCAGCAAACAACAAGATAATTCTTTTTGGTGATATTTCGTACTACTGGATTGCGGACAGGCAGGGGCGCACATTCCAGAGACTGAGCGAATTGTATGCCAAGACAGGACAGGTGGGTTTCCGTGTATTTCAGCGAGTTGACGGTAAGCTGATATTGCCGGAAGCGGTAAAGACATTGCAGATGGCGGCATCGTGATAATAATTAATAATTAAGAATGCATAATGCATAATTCAGAAATATGATTATGTATTTTTGTGTTGTAAACAGAAAGAGGGATACTAAATGAAGATTAAGATATTAACCTCATGCTCTGGTTTGGATTTCAGCTATGCCGAGGGCGATATAGTGGAAGTAAAGACGGAGATTGGCAAAGACCTCATAAAAGCCGGTTATGCAGAGGAGATCAAAGGCATAACAAAAAGGGACACTAAAAAGAAACCGGAGGCTCCCAATGCTGACGCTTAATGAGGTAAAGGAATATCTGCGGCTTGATACGGATGCAGAGGATGAGTATTTGCGGATACTCATCCTCTTGTCATGTGAGATGTGTGAGAATTATACGCGGATACCTTTGCCGGAGGAACTGCCGGAAAGCTATAAGCAAGCAATGCTCATATGCATCGGATATTTTTTCGAGCAAAGGCAAGGCACTAAGGAAGGTATTCCAAAGGTGTTCTATACTCTGCTGCAGCCGTATAGAAAGGCGGCGTTTTAATGCAGAATGCAGAATTCATAATGCATAATTCATAATTGGGAGAGTGGGGTTTAATGGATTTCTCAAAGCTCAGACATAGAATAACGTTTTTAAAACCGGTAGGGACATATAAAAACAGTATGAGTGAAAATGTTCCCGATTACAAAGAAGTGCGTACTGTATGGGCATTTGCTACACCAAAAACAGGACGTGAATATGACGAGGCACAGAAACTTCGGGCAGAAACTACATACAATGTGCGTACAAGATATTTTTCAGATATAACAGCAGAGATGCAGATACGCTTTAATGGTCGTATATTAAAAATTGAGTCTGTGCTGAATATTAATGAGCGAAATGAAGAACTTCTGATTGTAGCAAGCGAGGTTGATTCCTTTGGCAAAGCAGATTGATGTATTTGGGTTTGAGGAGCTTGAAAAAGCCTTTAAACGATGCGAGAAACGGTATCCGAACGAAGCGGACGCACTGCTTATGGCTGCCGGACAGCAGGTGAATAAGCGTGTAAAAGCTTTAACGCCTGTTCGTACTAAGAAACTGCAAAACTCATGGCGGCTCAAGAAGGTCAAGCTGTATAAGGGCGGCAAGGTGCGCATTGTAAGAGAGCAGACAACAGCTCCGCACGGACACCTTATTGAGCTTGGACATGAGATTGTGCGCGGAGGTCGTACTCGTGAAAGGGGACGCAAGCTAAACCGCGTACAGCGTTCGGCACGCGGTATAAAATCCGTCGGCAGGGTTGAAGGCAAGCATATGCTTGAAAAGTCTATGTCCGAAGCTCAAGCAAGATTTAACAGCGATGTTAAGAAGATGCTTGACAGGCTTACAAAGGATATACAGGTTTAAATAAAGGGACATATAAAGGACAGAAAATGATAACTGAAAAAGATATA
>JBJEFT010000526.1:0-3257 GCA_051874315.1 Candidatus Ornithomonoglobus sp. | reverse complement strand
ATCGTGATGTGCCTCCCGGAATATATGTGCAGGAGCTTGCATTGCTGAAGGCTGCATCGACCGCGAAGAGAATAACGGATAATAAGGATGCGGTTGTTATTTCGGCGGATACTGTTGTGGTCAACAACGGAGAGATTTTAGGGAAGCCGGCAGATACTGAGGAAGCGGAAAGAATGCTGTCGGAATTATCGGGAAAGACGCATCAGGTGTTTACCGGTTTTTGTGTTCTCAGACTGAGGGACGCATATACGGTATGCAAGGCTGTGTGTACCGATGTGACATTCAAAGAGCTTTCAGAGGAAAAAATTAAAAGATATATAGCTTCGGGGGAGCCTATGGATAAGGCGGGAGCCTACGGAATACAGGGTCTCGGCGCTATGCTTGTGGAGCGTATCAACGGAGACTATTTCAATGTTGTCGGTCTGCCTGTGAGCGCTTTATCCGATATACTCGAACAAGATTTTGAATTTAAATTAATGTGACAAACAGGTAATATGAGGATAAACAAACGTCAGCAATGCTTCAGGGCGCAGAACCGGCGTTATGAGTGAAGTGGAGGATTAGAATGGGATTTTTATCGAAGGATGTTGCCATAGATCTTGGCACAGCCAATACACTGATTTATGTTAAGGGAAGAGGAATAGTGGTACGCGAGCCGTCAGTTGTTGCGATAGACCGTTATACGGGCAGGGTCGTAGCAGTCGGAAATGAAGCCAATGAAATGATAGGCCGCACACCTGAAAATATAATTGCGATAAGACCGATGAAGGACGGAGTTATAGCGGATTTTGATATAACACAGTCAATGATAAAGCATTTTATAAAGCAGGCGAGGGTAACGACACCTATGAAGCCGAGAATTATCGTATGCATACCGTCCGGGATTACAGAGGTTGAAAGACGCGCCGTTGAGGAGGCTGTGATGCAGGCAGGCGCAAAGGAGGTCGCTCTCATTGAGGAGCCTATGGCGGCCGCTATGGGCGCGGGACTTCCGGTGGATGAAGCGACGGGAAGCATGGTAGTGGATATCGGCGGCGGAACAACGGAGGTTGCTGTCCTGTCGCTGGGCGGCGTTGTATCATCACGCTCAATAAGGATTGCCGGGGATGCTCTTGACAGCGCCATAGTGAACTATCTGAAAAAGAATGTCGGAATAAATGTCGGTGACAGAATGGCAGAGGAAATAAAAATTAATATCGGTTCGGCGTATGAGGATAATGAAGAGGGAATGTTTGATGTCCGGGGACGCGATGTATCAACCGGGCTTCCGAAAACCGTTCAGATACGCGAAAGCCAGATACGCGAAGCAATTTCGGAGAATATAGAAGAAATGATAGAAGCGATAAAGATGACATTGGAGCACACTCCGCCGGAGCTTGCCGCTGATGTCATGGACAGGGGTATAACTCTTACCGGCGGCGGCGCGCTGCTCAAGGGGCTTGACAAGCTCATTGCCGAAACGACAAAGATACCGACCTTTGTGGCGGAATATCCGCTGGACTGTGTTGCCATAGGAACAGGTATGGCGCTTGATACAATTAAGGAGCGCATGGCAAGGAACAGAAAGAGATAAACTTTTGAATACAGAGGGTAGAATAGCGAATGAAATTTTTTTCAAAAAAATGGCGCGTAATACTTATAATTGCAGTCCTGATAGCCGCTGCAGGCTTCGGGCTGGAGCATTTTACGGGGTATAATCCGGTAAGCGCCGCAGTTAATACGGTTGCGGTACCTGTTAAAACGGGTTTTTCATATATTGCCTCATATGCGGCGAATTTCCGCGATTTCATCTGGGATATGCGCGCCTATAAGGAAGATAACGAAAGGCTTGTTGCAGAGAACAATGAGCTGAAAATGAAGCTGAAGGATGTAAGCGCTTATCGTGAGGAGAACGAAAGTCTTCAGGAGCTGCTTGACCTTAAAAATTCCATGACCGATTACTCAACGGTTGCGGCGCGGGTTATTTCATTTTCGGGCAATAACTGGTACGAGCTGGTGGAAATCAATAAAGGCTCACTCAGCGGACTGGCGGTAGGAAACGCGGTTATCACAGGAAACGGTATTGTCGGCAGGATAACATCGGTGGGACCTAACTATTCGGTTGTAAGAACAATTCTTGACAGCGGGTCGGCTGTAGGAATTAAAGTATCACGAACAGAGGGAAGCGGTCTGGTAGAAGGTGATGAAGATCTTATCGGCAACGCGCAGTGCAAGCTTTCCTTCCTTGACAGAAACACGCCGCTTATTGTGGGTGATATTGTTGAGACATCCGGAACGGGAGGCATTTTCCCCGCCGGGTTTGTTGTAGGTACGGTCATGAGTATTTCAGCGGACAGCACCGGCGCTCTTAATTATGCGGTAATTACTCCCGCGGTTGATTTTGACAAGCTGAGTGAAGTTTTGGTAATAAACGGTGAATATTGATTTATGAGAATAGTTAAGATTGTTTTATGGATTATATGCATTACGGCGGTGCAGACTGTTTTCGGTAAATGTTTTGGCATATTAGGAACAATGCCGGATCTTATTCTGGCATTTTCCGTAATTTTTGCTCTTTGTGAGTATGATATTTTTGCAAGCGGAGTTGTATTGCTTGTGTGCGGTATAATAGACGCTTCAAGTGTGGGACATCTTTTCCCCGCCGCGCTTCTGGGAGTTGTATGCGCAGGGCTTCTTTCGCGTGAGGCGAACGGCGTATTAAGATATATTCCGGGATTTATAAAGGCGCTTTTTATAACAGCCGGCGCGGCGTTTGCTATAGGTACCGCGGAATATTTTGCCGGTCATCTCACAATGAGCGTAAAATGCATAATAGAAAATATTCTGCCGTATACAGCTTACACTGTTATAGGCGGATGTATAATGTATCCGCCGGTAAAGCATACATTATTCCCGCGGAAGGACAAATCGCTTATGATTGGCTGACAGCCTTACAACAGAAGAAAGGAAATGAGGATAAATGCCCGACAGCAGATTTCGTTTTTTAATATTGAGAGTAGTAGGGGCAATTATGCTTCTTGCGGTGGTTGTAAAGCTCTTTGATCTTCAGATTGTGAATGGAGACACATATCTCAAAAGGGCGTCGTCAAGGCTTACAACAAGTGTTGTGAATAAGGCTGCAAGGGGCGATATAATGGACCGTTACGGCAATGTGCTTGTCACGAATAAGACAGGCTATTCCGTTGTACTTCAGAAGACCACAGGCGGTGATGAGGAGCTTAACAATATAATAAGCAAGGTCGTTGAAATTCTGTACA
>JBJEFT010000525.1:0-3272 GCA_051874315.1 Candidatus Ornithomonoglobus sp. | reverse complement strand
AAGCGACATCATCAAGGGTTACGATGACGGAGAGCTGCACGAAGATTGGAGTGTCACACGCGCGGAGGCGCTTGTAATGCTGAAGCGTGCCTTCGGCGAGCTGCCGACGCCTACCGGACACAATGCACGGGTTGCGCTGCCGCAGGGAAGCTTTACGGATATACCCGACTGGGCAAAAACAGAGCTTAAAAATGTATTTGATGCAGGGATAGCAGCAGGAACGGCGGAGGGGATTTTTTCGCCGAATGATAATGTAACAAAGGAGCAGATGAATCTGTTTATACAGCGTGTATACGCTCTTTACGGCACAAACGAAAAGGATGATTTTTATGCGGCGGTCAATAAAGATGCGCTGAACAAGCTTGAAATAAAGCCGGGGCGTGTGCTTGCGGGAACTATGTTTGATTTGCAGGACGAAAGCACCGCACAGGTGAACGAAATTATAAAAGAGGTCACATCGGGAAAATGGGAAAAAGGCACAAAGGAGCAGAAAATTGCAGACCTTTATAACAATATTTTGGACACTGAGAGCCGAAACCGAATCGGTGCCGCTCCTATAATACCCTGCCTTGAAATCATAAATAAGGCTGAAAGCATTCCGCAGCTTATGGATGTGAACTTAAAGCTAATGGAGGACTTATACTGCGCGCCCTTTGCCGCATTTGGTCTTACGGTTGATTTTAAGGACAGCACAAAGTATATACCTGTTTTCGGCGTTTACAATCCGAATATGACAAAGGATTTTTATCTTTCTGGAACGGAGTCACAAAAAGCCGCATATCTTAAATATCTGAGAACAGTTATGGAGCTTGCAGGCGAGGTTGTAACCGACGTTCAGCTTGAAGATTACTATAATTTTGAAAAGAGCCTTGCCGAAAAAATGATGAATCCCGAGGACAGAGGCAACGTAGATAAATTTTACAACATATATACTCTTGATGAAATACAGACACTTTTCCCGTCTGTTGATACCGAAAAGCTTTTGAATGCATCGGGCATACAAAAAGAGGATAAATTTCTTATCATGGATGTCGGCTTAACCGAGGAATTTGCACATCTTCTGACTGATGAAAATATAGAGGTACTGAAGACGGCGGCAAAGCTCAGCGTGATTTTAAGCTACGGCACTACGCTTAATACTGAATTTGTCAATGCGTCAAATGTATTTAATCAGGAATTTTTGGGAATTTCGGGGACATATTCCGACGAGGAGCGCGCAGCGATTACTGTTTCAAGCGTTATGCCCGATTATATCGGTAAAATCTATGCTGAAAAATATTTCACCGAGGAGGCAAAGCAGGATGTATTGAAAATGGTTCAGGATATTATATCTGTGTATAAAAAGCGCATCGATAATTTACCCTGGATGAGCGGAGAAACAAAGAAAAAAGCAATCCGCAAGCTGGACGCAATGAACATCAAAATCGGCTATCCCGACAATTGGGACACATATCTTGACGACGTTCAGATAAAATCCGTGTCTGACGGCGGCAGCTATTTTGAAAATATGCTCTCCGTTGCCGAGGCATCCAAAAAGGAATTATCAAAATTGCAGGGCAAGCCTGTTGACAAAACCGAATGGGCAATGTATCCGTATGTAGTAAACGCTTGCTACAGCGCTACCTCAAACGACATCACCTTCCCTGCTGCAATACTTCAGCCGCCTATGTATGACGTCAATGCATCCTATGAGGAAAATCTCGGCAGTATGGGATATATTATTGCACATGAGATTACACACGCATTTGATAATAACGGAGCAAAGTTTGACGAAAACGGCAACGCTGCCGATTGGTGGACAGCTGAGGATTACGATGCTTTTGAAAAGCTGTGCGAAAAGATGGCAGCTTTTTATGACGGCTGCGAAAGCGTCCCGGGTATTCCGATGAACGGAAGTCTTACCTTGAGCGAAAATGTAGCGGATCAGGGAGCTGTACAGTGTATTACCGAGGTCGTATCCGGTCTTGAAAATCCTGATTATAAGGCACTTTATCGCTCGATGGCAAAAGCTTGGGCAAGCACAAGAACACGCGAATACGCTCAGTATGCGGCAAGCGTGGACTTACATTCAGATGAAAAGCTGCGTGTAAACCGTGTGGTTGTAAACTGTGAGGAATTTTATAAAGCGTTCGGAATAACTGAGGGCGACGGAATGTGGGTGGCGCCGGAAAACCGCGTGTCTGTGTGGTAATTAAAATCAAAAGACATAATGATTGGAGGAATTAAAATGAAAAAGCTATACAAATCACAAACAGACCGCAAAATCTGCGGCATATGCGGCGGTATCGCGGAGTATCTCAATATCGACTCGACGCTTGTGCGCCTTTTGTGGGCAGTGCTCATATGCTGTTTTGGCACAGGAATTTTAGCGTATATATTGGCGTCGATTATCGTGCCGGATTATCCGAATTGATGTGGGCGTTATGAAAAAGACAATTTTAACGCTGACATTTATATTTATTGCAATAATGGCGTTTATAACAGCACTTGCAGTCACTAATAAGATTATAAGCTACGCTGACACAAGAAAAAAAGCGGAATTCTACGGGCAAACGGTCGAAGTACATGGGGAAAATATGTGTGTGGATGTTCAGGGAAATGGCGAGCATGTTGTTGTATTACTGCCCGGATGGGGAACTTATGCTCCGATTTTAGACTTTAAACCGCTTACGGCAGAATTAAAAGACAATTATACGGTTGTTACAATTGAATATTTTGGATATGGACTGAGCGATTTGACAAATAAGCCGCGGACGATTGAAAACATTACTTTGGAACTGCATACGGCGCTTGAAAAGTTAGGATATAATCAATATATATTAATAGCTCACTCAATATCGGGAGTTTATGGGATTTATTATGCTTACAAATATCCCGAGGAGGTAAAGGCTTTTGTTGGAATAGAAGCTTCTTTTCCCGAGCAGACAGACGAGGATGAAAATTTGATTTTGGCAAAGGGAATGGCAAATTTAGGGTTATACCGGCTGTTTACCATAGGAGATGAAAGGGCGTTAATACAAAATGGAGCGGCAGATTACTATACGGAGGAAGAATTAAAAAACAACCGAAAAATTGCATTGAAAAATATGCTCAATAAAAATGTTTATGACGAGTACAAATTACGTCATGAGAACTTTAAAAAAGCAGAAGATTTGCTGTTTGAAAGCAATATTCCCGTACTGCATTTCTTATCAAATGAGAGTGTTGCGGAGGATGTCTCTTGGGAATCGGGGCGTTTGAAATATATGACAAATCCAAACAGCAGAATTGTG
>JBJEFT010000524.1:0-3284 GCA_051874315.1 Candidatus Ornithomonoglobus sp. | reverse complement strand
ATTAAGCTTTGCAAGCTCCGTATAGTTATCAAGCTTTTCCGCCTCGATAACGACCTGCACACTGCTGAAGAAGCTTCCGTCGTTAAGCTCGATAAAGCCGAAGTTATTTGACGCGCGGACGGTTCTCACCCAGCCCGAAACGGTTACCTCGTTCCCGCCGTAGGCTTCTGTATCACGATAAAGACTTTTTACAACTGTTTTCATTTTTATAGATCCTTTCGGTTGATTTTATTTGCGCTAACGGTCAACCCATGATGTTAATGCCGTTATCCTTACATTTCTTGATCATATCCGCAGGCCATACGCTCTGCTGAACCTCACCGATGTGAGCCTTATTGAGCATGATCATGCAAAGACGCGACTGACCGATACCGCCGCCGATCGTATACGGCAGCTCCTTGTTGAGTATCATCTTATGGAAATCAAGCTCCAGTCTTTCAAGGCAGTCTGCCTCCTCTACCTGTGATCTGAGCGAATCCTCGTCAACTCTGATACCCATTGACGAAAGCTCAAACGCGCAGTCAAGCAGCGGATAGTATACCACGATATCGGCGTTAAGCTCCCAGTCATCATAGTCCGGAGCGCGTCCGTCATGACGGATGCCCGATTCAAGAACCTTGCCTATCTGCATAATACATGCCGCATGATGCTCTCTTAAGAATTTATTCTCCCGCTCCTTAGGAGTATCATCGGGATACATATCCTCAAGCTCCTGAGTCGTTACAAAGGTTATATCCTCCATAAAGTAATTTTTAAGACACTCATACTCCGCGCATACCTTTTTAGCGGTTCTGCGCATTGCGGCATATATCTTCTTTACAACCGCCTTAAGAGTTGCAAGCTCACGCTGTTCCTTCTCAATAACAGCCTCCCAGTCCCACTGGTCAACATACATTGAGTGGAGATTATCGACCTCCTCGTCGCGGCGTATCGCGTTCATATCCGTATAAAGTCCCTCGCCCGGCTGGAAGTTATACTTGCCCAGAGTAAGACGCTTCCACTTTGCGAGTGAATGTACTATTTCAATATTTGCTCCGCCTATGCACGGCGCGTCAAAGCTGACCGGACGTTCAACGCCGTTAAGGTTGTCGTTAAGTCCTGTTTCCGGACGTACAAACAGCGGCGCCGAAACACGCTGGAGGTTCATTGCCGCGATAAGCTCCCTCTGGAAGGTATCCTTTATGAACTTAATGGCAGTCTCGGTCGTTCTTCCGTCAAGGTCAGAGCTGTAGTTTTCAGGAATGATTAATGCCATTTCCCATATACCTCTTTTCATTAAATTTTCAAATGCAAGTTTTGCTTTAATCGACAATTTCAATATTGTCAAGCTGAGCCTTAAAGCTCTTTCTTACAGCCGCAAGATATTCCTTTCTCAATGCCGCCTGTTCAGCCTTTTCATCATCTGTCAACCCTTGTGCGGTTCTTGATTTTCTTGCAAGCTCGTTTATTCTTTCTATTTTTACTTTTTCCATGATCAGCTTTCCGCTATTTCCCTGCCAAGATATTTTGCAACAGACTGAACATCCTTATCGCCTCTGCCGGAAATACAGATTACCATAATCTGATCCTTGTCCATGGTCGGTACGATCTTTCTTGCAAGAGCTACAGCGTGAGCCGACTCAATCGCCGGTATGATGCCCTCAAGCTTTGAAAGATATACAAACGCATCAACAGCCTCAGCGTCGGTTATAGGCAGATACTTTGCTCTGCCGGAATCACGCAGCATAGCATGCTCCGGTCCGATACCGGGATAATCAAGTCCTGCCGAGATCGAATATACCGGAACAATGTTACCGCCCTTATCCTGAAGGAATATCGACTTCATTCCGTGCAGAACGCCCACTGTGCCGCAGGTAAGCGACGCGGCTGTTTTTTCCGTGTCAACACCTTCTCCTGCCGCCTCCGCGCCGTAAAGCGCGACTGACGGTTCATCTATAAAGTCCGCAAACATACCGATCGCATTGGAGCCGCCGCCCACACATGCCATGACCGCGTCGGGAAGCCTTCCCTCAGCTTCAAGTATCTGCTGTCTTGTTTCAATCGAAATTACACTCTGGAAGTGCTTTACTATCGCCGGATAGGGATGCGGTCCGAGCGCGGAGCCGAGCACATAAAAGCTGTCGTCAGCATGAGCCGTCCACTGTCTCATAGCCTCGTTTGTCGCATCCTTTAAGACGCCTGAGCCTGCTGTAACAGGGTGCACCTTTGCTCCCAGGAGCTCCATTCTGAACACATTGAGCGCCTGACGCTTTGTGTCCTCAATGCCCATATACACATCGCATTCAAGACCGAGAACCGTCGCAAAGGTCGCGGTAGCGACACCGTGCTGTCCCGCTCCGGTCTCTGCGATCACCTTTTTCTTTCCCATTCTCTTTGCCAGAAGGCACTGACCGATAACATTATTGATCTTGTGCGCTCCCGTGTGGTTAAGGTCCTCACGCTTGAGATAAATCTTTGCTCCGCCGAGGTCCTTTGTCATTTTTTCAGCATAATAGAGAACCGACGGTCTGCCTGTATACTGCTTATGATAGTAATTGAGCTCCTTTAAAAAATCCTCGTCATTCTTATACTTTTCAAATGCCGCCTCAAGCTCAATCAACGCGTTCATGAGCGTTTCCGACGCATACTGACCGCCGTACTCGCCGTATCTGCCTTTCTTATCCATTATATCCTTCCTCCAAACACACAAACAACGCCAACCGCAAATGGTCTGATTGGCGTTAATTGCTATTAAATTATTCTGTTGTGATCGATACTGTATATGTATCTCCGTCCCAGTCAACCTGAGCGCCGAGCGCCTCCATAACAAAGCGCAGCGGAACAAAGGTTCTGTCTCCTGTTATTTCTGCCGCAGCCTCAAGCTCAACCTTTTGGTCGTTTACAAACGCCTCGTTCTTGCCTATCTGCAATACGATGCTTGTGCTGTCCTCACCGTTTCCCTTTACGGCAATAACGGTTTTCATCTCATCGTCCCACATAACATCGGCGTCCGCCGCCTCGAAAATAGCTCTGAACGGGATCATTGTGTTTCCTGTCTCTGTAATATACGGGTCAACATCAAATGTCATCTTCTCGCCGTTAAAATTTATTGTAGGAGCCTGTGCAAACGCGGTTGCCGCGCTTATAAGCGCCGCTGCCGCAGCAGCTCCTGCGATGATCTTTTTCATAATTTATCAACCTCCTGTGCAATCAGGCACAAATTCATACCATGACTGCAAACTATAAGCTTATTATCTTATGTTATTTTATCACACATACCCTAAGTTGTCAAGAATATATTTGTC
>JBJEFT010000523.1:0-3285 GCA_051874315.1 Candidatus Ornithomonoglobus sp. | reverse complement strand
AACATTCGTATTTCCCGCAGCCTCTGCCGCCGTAAGCTCGTATATCGGAATTTCAATATTGCCAGTGGAATAGATGCCGAAATCAACCGTATATGTTCCATCCGTATTCTGAAACATGGATTCCGCTATGCTGAAGTACGGAATAGCGGCGTGCATTTCATCATGAATTTCACAGTCAAATAAATATTCATCGTTCTCATATAATACATTCCATCCGTTATACTGTATTGATGCGGGATTTATGCTTTTTCCGAAATAACGGTCTACCGCGCTTGCTACAGCTTCCGGCTTTGCGGCATAGAAATCACCTCCGCCCGGTGAGACAATGGGACGCTCATATACTTCTTCATGGTTTACATGTCTCAGTGAATCAGGATCGGCAAGCCGGTTTCTGTTGACCTGAAGATGGTGCGTTCCGAAATATATCAGCAGGGCGTTTGACGGATTGGACGAATCATAATCACCCAGATCTACCTCGCTGAAATTGCTTAGAAAAACATTGAGTTCCTTCTGATTCTGCGATGTCAGTAAATTTGTATGATCGGTATATTCCTGCTCTGCCTGTACAGGCTGTCCGGCTGCTGTCTCAATGGGCGCTTCTGTCTGCTCCGCAGCAGCTTCGGAAGGTGCGTCCGTCGGATTGAGTACGATGGGCGACCGCAGCTCAAATGTGCACCCCGGCAGCGCCGCAAGAATAAGTAATACGGAAATAAACGCTTTTATCTGATTTGTATGCTTCATAACAGATTCCTCCTCAATATCTGTATTATACCAGATTTGCTCCGCTGTTTCAAGAGAAAAATCAGTGTATTTCTACACCGCCACACGCTCCATGAATTTTGCCTCGATCGCGTCGGGATCGGCAGTGGGGGACATGGATGTGACGGTTCCGGCGGCGCCGTAGTCCTCCTTCAGGGCGTAGATGTCCCGCCAGTTGTTGCGTACGCTCTGCTCGATTATTCCTATACGGGTTTCTGTGCTGTCCGACATTTCGTACAGATTCTTTATCAGCATTTTAAGCGCGGCTGCTCCTAACGGTCTTTTCATTTCCCTGCGCATTCCGAGAAATTCCCTTAACGCGGCTTTCAGCCTTTCATTCGGTATTTTTGACAGAATCGCGCTTATATTTTGTTCGTCTTTATTTATTATATCTTTATTTATTATATCTTTATTTATTTGCCTTCGATTTTCCGAGGTCGGATTTTCCGAGGTCGGATTTTCCAAGGTCGGATTTTCCGAGGTCGGATTTTCCGAGGTCGGATTTTCTGAGTCAGGATTGCAGTCCTGCGGTTCCTCGTATATGTTATATATCCATCCGTGAAAGCCGGTTTCTCTGTTCTGTACCTTTTCACGTCTTATGTACCCGGCAGAAATCAGCTCCCTTACCGCTGTGCGGACAGCCGTTTCGCTTTCCTTGCATATCGCCGCAAGACCGCTTATTGAATACTCCCAGTTATCCGGCAGGGACATCATAAGCGTGTGGAGTCCCTTTGCTTTGAGACTCAGATTTTTATCCCTTATGCAGGTGTTTGATATCACTGTGTAGTTTCCCTTATTGCTGATTCTGTACTTCATTCTTCACTTGCCTCTGTTTCATCGGAATCTGATATATTGTCTGTGTCTGCCTGTTTTGAGGCGCGTATGCCCTCATCGTGCTCGGCTATAACGTATCTGAGCTGTCTGTTCAGGGCGCAGCACCATTCCCTGAGCAAAGCAATATCCGCAGCTGCGTTTCCTGTAAGCTCCGGCGGGTTGGGTGTTTGTAATATCATTCCTCTTTTTCCTCCTTTTTGTTCTCATTTCTGATTTCAGGAAGTATGACAACTCCCGTCTGACGTATGTCCTTTTCATTATCCTTTTCCTGCATGTAATACTTGTGGAGCTTGTCCGCCGCGCTCATAGCGTCCGAAAGCTTTACACCGTCTTCAATATCGCGCCGCATAACGTCTGTAAGAAACTCCAGCACCTCGGTGTGAGTGGCTATTCTTCTCTGTCTTGACATACCTAACCTCCTTTTTGTGCTACTTATATATCTATTATACCACAAAACAGACTGAATTTCCATATAAAAATGACTTTTCTGTAAATTATGGCTAATTATTCCCGGTTGAAAAATGCAATAAATTGTGATATGATGTATGCACAAAAAGGAAAGGAGCGATAAAAATATGGCATTAAAGGACAAGAAAAACAGAGGCAATATTCCTGTCGATATGCAGAATGAGCCTGAGGAAAATGCCGCAGGCGGCGCGGATGAGCCGTTTAAGGTATTTAACACAAAGGAGGAATTTGACGCGGAGATCGCCCGGATTGTTAATTCACAGCAGAACGGCGGTATGACGGGTACGATTACTCCGTATTACGATCCGTCAGGCGGCGGAATGGGCGGGGCGTATGCTGCAGATAACGGTTATAACCCGGGCAGCCCATATACCGTAAACGTCAGAGCGCAGCAGCAGAGCCTTGGACGCCCTGCGGGCAGCGACGGCATTGTTGAGCAGTGGCAGAGTGACGCGCAGAAGCTTGCGATCGTTGTGCCGGACTTTGATTTTCAGTCGGCGCTCAGAAACAATACCTTCAGAACCGCGCTCACAAGCGGGAAGAATATCTTCGAGGCGTATGCGGAGATGGTTAAGGTTCCCGGTTCGGCAGGCCGCGCCGGAATTACCCAGAATGCGCAGTATGCCCGCCGCGGCACCGGAGAGGCTACCGTGAATCCTTCAAGGCTCTCATCGGAGGATTTTAAAAAGTATATCGAGAGCAGAAAAAATGCGTGATCAAAGGGGGAAAAATATATGGCAACTGATTTTGAAACAAATCTTAATCTTAACGGCACAGGCTCGGCGGGTATGTCTCCGCTTATGGAGTCAATACTTAACCGCTATGTGCTGGAGGCAAACAAAACAAAGCGCAAGTATACAAAGTTCGGTCAGCAGGTGAATATCCCGCAGGGCAAGACAAAGACTATCGCGTTCGATAAGCTTTCACCGCTCCCTAAGGCTTTACAGCCGCTCACGGAGGGTATCACTCCCACAGGCGCGGCGGTGAACATCACGAGAATCAAGGGCGAGCCGGAGCAGTTCGGCAACTATGTTTCATATACCGATCAGCTCGACTTCTTCGCAAACGACCCGTCGCCGGAGGTCCTTAAGTACGCCGACCTCCTTACGGAGAACCAGCTTGAAACCTTTGAGCATCTCGACGCTATGGAGCTTGCTTCGGGTCTTAATGTGTTCTATGCCGGAACGGCCGCGTCAAGAAGCGAGCTTACGGATGTGCTTACCG
>JBJEFT010000522.1:0-3291 GCA_051874315.1 Candidatus Ornithomonoglobus sp. | reverse complement strand
GAAAGTCCCGGAACCTGCGCTCTTAAGCAGCATATACCTCTTACAATAAGGTCGATCTTAACTCCCGCGCAGGACGCCTTATAAAGCAGCGAAATTATCTGCGGATCAACAAGCGAATTCATTTTCGCTATAATATGCGCCTTTTTACCGGCCTCGGCGTTTCTTATTTCACGCTCAATAAAGCTCTGTGTTCTGTCTCTGAGCCATATCGGCGCTACAATAAGCTTATTCCACTTCTTCGGCTCGCAGAAGCCGGAAAGCATATTAAAGAACGCGCCCGAATCATCGCCGTATTCCTTGCGGCAGGTGAATATGCCCATATCGGTATAGAAATTAGCAGTTACATCATTATAGTTACCTGTTGCAAGATGCACATACTTAATGATGCCGCTTTCCTCGCGTCTTATGATTTCCGTGATCTTTGAATGGGTCTTTAGACCTAAAAGACCGTAAATAACATGGCATCCGGCCTTTTCAAGCTTTCTTGCCCATACTATGTTATTGCTTTCGTCAAAGCGCGCTTTAAGCTCTACAAGCACCGTTACCGCCTTTCCGTTCTGAGCCGCGCGGGCGAGCGCCTTAATAATAGGCGAATTACCGCTCACTCTGTAAAGCGTCATCTTTATCGCAAGCGTATTCTCATCATCGGCCGCGGTTTCTATAAGCTGAACAACAGGTCTGAAGGAATCATACGGATGATGGAAAAATATATCTCCCTTTTTGATCTCATCAAATATATTATCGCATTCCTTTATGCGCTTTTGTATCTGAGGTGTAAACGGCTTATATTTATACTCGTCAAAGCTCTCCTGACCGTATACCTTATTAAGAAATGTCAGATCTACCGGTCCCTTTATAAGATATACATCATCATCCTTGACCTTCAGCTCATCGGTAAGTATTTTAAGCAGATCCTCAACTATAATGTCCTCGACCTCAAGACGTATAACCTGACTTCTTTCCCTCTGCTTAAGATTCTTCTGAATTTCTTCAAGCAGGTCCTCGCTGTCATCCTCATCAAGCGGTATATCAGCATCACGCATAACCCTGTATACGCTGCTGTTTATTATTGTGTAGCTTGTGAAAAGCTCTCCCAGAAATTCCTTTATTATATCCTCTATAAGTATAAACTTTGTACAACCGCCGTTTGACGGAACACGGATCACTCTCGGACATATTCCCGGAACCGGAACCGTTACAAAGCCCTTCTGCTTTGTCTTTGTATTCTTGACAAGAGCGCAGATATTAAGCGCCTTATTCTGAATAAGTGGGAACGGTCTTGAGGAATCGACCGCCATAGGTGTAAGAATGGGGAATATATCGCTGTGAAAATACTCGGTTATATACTTTCTCTGCTTTTCGTCAAGCTCATCAAACTTAACTATTCTCACTCTTTCCTTTGCAAGAAGCGGCAGGAGACTTCTGGCGTAGGTCGAATACTGCATATCCACAAGCTTATGTGTTTTCTTTGAAATAGCCTTAAGCTGCTCCTTTGCGGTAAGTCCCGAAGCGTCGCGCTTTTGTACCGATGTTATATTTCTCAGAGATGCGACGCGCACCATATAAAATTCATCAAGATTTGATGACGTTATTGCAAGAAATTTGATTCTCTCAAACAAGGGATGATTTTTATCTCTTGCCTCGTTTAAAATTCTGAAATTGAAGTCAAGCCATGATAACTCTCTGTTAATAAAATTTTCCGGTGCTGAATAATTAATTTCCATTTCTGTTTTCTCCTGTTATATATTCTTTATCCTTAGCTTTGCCTGTATACCGAATACCTCTTCAAAGAACCCTTCATTTTCCTCAAACTGCCACTGCTCCATTGTTATATCAGAGTCCGTTAAAGCCGTTATTATCATTTCACCGTTCTTTAATGATACCTTGATGCTTTCGATTTTCTGCTTATATTCAAAATCAAGCGCCAGCGCCAGTGAAAGTATTGATGAAAGCTTTGAGATCTGTAATTTTCTGCTCTTTGTAAGATACTTGTATTCCTCATGCTCAAATATACCGTTCTGGAACAGTACCACAAATGAAATTATATCATTATCCTTGTTTGAAAGTCCGAGAAGCATATTTGATTTCTTTATGCTGTATGAATATACATTATAATCATTAACGTTTATATAAAGACCTGTATTTGCGTATATTGCCGCAACCTTGAGCAGAATAAGATCGGATTTTGATAGACCGAATTTTTTTGACAGAGCCTTGAATATCTCCTCACAATACTCCATCGTCTTGTTTACATGCTTTATATTTATATTATAACGTCTTGCGTAATATACAGCGCTTGAAATTATATCGTTTGTAAATATATGCTTTGTGTGAGTAAATTTATTTTTTTCCGCAAACTCAACGCATATCCCGTCCGTAAAATCAACATCGGGCATATAAATCTTTTTCTTTTCACTGTTTTTTGCAAACGGTCTGTAAAGCAGAAGCGACGACATGATCTGACGGCTTTCTTCATTGGTGAAGCCGTATTTATCCGAAAAATCATATATGCCGTTATCCATAAGCTCCGTGTAAAGCTCCTCGAGCTTCTCCCATACAACAGTACCGTTTTCAAGCTTCAGCGCCGACTTTATATTATCTGTCTGCGAGCCTATAAGAATTATTGATTTGTATTTCGGATTTGTGAAAAAGCTGTTCTGATAGATCTCCAGCATATTTGATGTATATTCCTTTAAGAGCTTTGAGAAGTCTATCGTATTATTATTTACACCCGATATAAGCTCCATAATGCGGAGTGAACCAAGCGGCAGATTCTGAGAGAATTTAAGCTCTGAGTCCTCATAGCTTGATACCTGAAGGCTTCCCGCCGAAACATCTATTATGATCGCGCCGTCCTTTATAATATCATCAAAATTGCTCATATTAAGAGCCAGCGCCTTATGATGGAGAAAACGCTCCTCCTCGTTTGAAACAATGCTCACCTTAAGTCCGGTCCTTATAAGTATCTGATCTCTTATGTATTCACTGTTTGAAGCCTCGCGCACTGCCGATGTAGCATAACAGATATAGTTGCTCACACCGTATTCCTTCATAATACGCTTGAAATTTTCAAGACAGGAGCATATCTCAACCGTAAGCTCATAGCTTATCTTTCCGTAATTATAGGTTTCCTTGCCTATGGCAATATTACTTTCACAATGTTCTATCACGCTTATGCTGTCGGTTCCCTTATCAAGCTGAAATATCTTCATACGAAGTCTTGACGAGCCTATATCTATAGCGGCAAACAGAGTCAATTTATTCATAGAAACCCTCTTTTCAAATAGTTTA
>JBJEFT010000521.1:0-3298 GCA_051874315.1 Candidatus Ornithomonoglobus sp. | reverse complement strand
CGCCGCTGCCGCCGATAAACACATGAGTAGGCGCGGGCAGACACTCTAAAGCCTCGGGCGCTTCGCCGTTTATCAGAAACACATTATCACAACCGAATTTACAGCGGTTCTCGTTTATAAGCACATAGCCCTCGCTCTTTTTCTCAACAGCGTATACTTTTATATCATGTGATGTCAATGACGCTTCAACAGCTATCGAGCCTGTTCCCGCGCCAATGTCATAGAGAATACTGTCACGGTCAAGATCAAGCCTTGAAATACACAGTGCTCTTATATCCTCCTTTGTCATGGGAACCTTGTCGCGGATAAATTCATCATCCCTTATATGCTTGCCCAACAAATTTTTTGGTGACGGATTTTCAATTATAACCGATACCGGAGCCTTTATCTCCTCCTGCTCCGCATCGAACATATACGAAACACCCGTTTCGCAGAACCTCTCATCCTCATAGCCGAGCCTTGAGCCTATGTGAATTATACAGTCATTAAGCTTATAGCTGCCAAGCTGCGTTATAAGACTGTTTATATCCTTAGGCTCATTGAGCAGAATAAATGTATATTTACTGTCCCTTACGATATTGCATATGCTCTTTTTATTAAAATAATCTGTCTGCGGACCGTGCATGCTGACAAGCTCTGTATCGGTAACCGCTATGCCAAGCTTTGCGCACATATATGAATATGACGAAATTCCCGGAATATGCACAATTTCATAAGCTTTTAATTTTTCCGTAAGCCCCTTTGCTCCGCTGTAAAAGGAAATATCTCCCGAAAACAGCACCGCCGCCGACTCCGCTCCGCTCTTTGAGAGATATTCCTCGATTTTGTCCGGCTTATAGGCGCAGAATTTCGGTTTATCATAATTCTTTACGGCTTCAAGCATACGCTCCGCGCCGATAAATACCTCCGCGTCCTCCATCGCCCGCGCCGCTTCGGCTGTAAGTGTTTTATTGTCCCCCATACCTATGCCTATAAGATATACCTTCATTTAACATACTCCTTAACCGCGTTTTTAAATACTTCCTCATCACCGCCGCGGCACATCTGTCCGTGCACATTTGAAAAAACCTCAAACGCGTATTTTATCTCACCGCCGCAGCGCTTATTTATATAAAAATCAATCCGTTCACCTATCCGCCGCATTACCTCATCAAAAATTCCGTACTCCTTAATTACCGCCGTCATATCATCAGTTGTCGCGCATTCCATAATTCGCTCCAAAGCTGAAAGCGGCGCTCCGCAAAGCGCGGCATGGGTACAGAAAATTTCAGCTCTTGCGTCCGCTGTGCGCGAATGGGTGTTCATAACTCCCGCAGCAAGCTTTACAAGCTTTCCGACGTGACCTATAAGCACAATGCCGCTGAATTTCTTCTCTATTGCAAGGTCAATGGCCTGACCTATGAAATTAGCGCACTTCACCGCGGAATCTATATCAAGTCCCAGACTGTCACGCACAAAATCCCTGCCGTAATTTCCGGGAACAAGGATAGCGTAATCATGCCCATTCTGCCGCTTGAAATTCAGCTCAACCTTGATCGTGTCAATAACCGCGCGTGTGCTCATAGGCTCAACTATACCGCTTGTGCCTAGTATCGAGATGCCTCCTTCAATTCCCAACCGCGGGTTAAAGGTCTTATTCGCGATTTCTTCTCCGCCCGGAGCGGATATGACAACTCTTGCGCCGCATTCCGCGCCAAGCTCCTCAATTACTCCGCTGACCGCATCGGCAATCATTTTCCGCGGCACACTGTTTATTGCCGCCGCGCCCACAGGCTGATCAAGCCCCGGCTTTGTAACCCTGCCGACACCCTCGCCGCCGTCTATCCTGATTCCGCATCCTCCGAGCGTAACCTCGGCAAATATAAGCATTCCGTCTGTTATATCGGGATCATCTCCGGCAAATTTTCTTACCGCGCACTTTGCTGTATTACCGCTGCACTCAGCGCTGAGAATTTCAGCCTCGATCCGTATACCGTTCGGGGTAATCACATATTCGGTTTTGACCGCTTTCTGTGTCAGCAGCATACGCGCCGCCGCTTTCGCCGCAATCGCCGCGCAGGTTCCGGTCGTGTAGCCGGATCTGAGCTGTGCCATTGTGATTCCCCCTCGCCTTAAAGATATATATATTATACCATTTTCCGCGGCTGTTTTCAACCATTATTCAACTTTTTACTTGCTTAATTATGTGTTCCATGTTATAATAAGTTTGAAATCGGAATTTGTAAGGAGGTAAAACATTTTATGGGAGAACTATCAAAGCTGCCTAATATCGGGAAAATAGTCGAGGAACAGCTTGTCAAGGTTGGCATTGATTCCGTTGATGAGTTAAAAAGGATTGGTGCTAAATCAGCTTGGTTAAAGATTCAAGCGATTGATGAATCCGCTTGCATCAATCGCTTGATGGCGCTCGAGGGAGCAATTCGAGGGTGTAAAAAAACAATGTTGTCAGATGAGAAAAAAGCGGATTTAAAGGAGTTTTATCAGCAAAATAAGAGATAAACAAATTCCGGTAGGTGATTATATGAAAACAGGTTATATTATGACAAACGAAAAAAAGAGTATTGAAGCGGCTAAACGGGGATTTGAGGAGAGTTTTTCTGATGGAGAATTCTATAATAAGCAAACACAGGATGAAGAACATTTAAACGCTATACTTGAATTTCTGCCGATAAAATCGGGTATGCGGATATTGGATCTGGGCGCAGGGAGCGGTTACTTGTCTTTTGCCATTGCAAAAAAATATCACGACGTAAAGCTTATTGGATTGGATATAGTCGAAAAAGCATTAGAAAGTAACCGAAAGAAGGCAATCAAAGCAAAATTGAATAACATCAGTTTTGTTAATTATGACGGTACTGATTTTCCTTTTAACGATAAAAGCTTTGACATGGTTATATCCAGATATGCTCTGCATCATTTCCCTATGATAACCGCAAGCATTGCGGAGGTCAGCCGTGTTTTGAAATGGGACGGATACTTATTTATTTCAGATCCGGCGCCGAATGCAAATGACTCACAGAGATTTATAGACGCATATATGCAGTTAAAAAAAGACGGTCATATTAAATTTTATACTTCGGAGGAATGGATAAATATCTGTGAAAAAAGCGATTTGAAGCCGGCAGGTTCTTTTCTCAGCAGTATTCGCTTTCCAAAGAAAAAAAATACCGCTTACGGGTTTGAAGAACTTATAAATAAATATAATAAAGAAGTTGTTGACGGATATAGTCTTGAAATTCTCGAAGATGAAATTTATGTAACGGAGCAGGTTAATAACTTATTATTTCATAAGCGGCAA
>JBJEFT010000520.1:0-3309 GCA_051874315.1 Candidatus Ornithomonoglobus sp. | reverse complement strand
ACTGGAATACAAAGAAGCTTAAGCTGAAAAAGGTCATAGATGAGATCATAGACGATTTTGACGCGATACCGATCGACGAAACAATTAAAAAGCCGAAGGTCGGCGTTGTTGGTGAGATCCTCGTCAAGTTCCAGCCGGATGCGAACAATGACGTTGTAGGCGTTATTGAGGCGGAGGGCGGCGAGGCGGTTATGCCGGGACTTGCAGACTTCATGCTCTACTGCTTGTATAATAACAACTTCAAGCGCGACAACCTCGGCATGAAGGCGTCAACCGCAAGACTCTGCAACCTCGCGATCTGGGGCATTGAAAGCTTCAGAAAGCACGCCGAAAAGCGAATGAAGGCTAACCCGAAGTTCGCCTCACGCGCGCCCGGTCATATCGCCGAAATCGCAGAGGGCGCGAAAAATGTTCTCCAGCTCGGACACTGCACAGGCGAGGGCTGGTTCCTCACCGGTGAAATGATCGAGCTTATAAACTCGGGCGTTCCGAACATCGTCTGCGTTCAGCCGTTTGCCTGCCTGCCCAACCACGTTACCGGCAAGGGCATGATCAAGGAGCTGCGCCGACAGTACCCGCAGTCAAACATTGTCGCTATAGACTACGACCCGGGCGCCTCTGAGGTAAATCAGCTTAACCGTATAAAGCTTATGATGGCAGTCGCATTCGAGAACATCCGCAAGGAGGAGGAATACGACAGGCTTCCTGTTAATAAGTATCACGAAAAACTGAAATCGACCGAAAAGGTTAAGGTCGGAGTATAAATTTACATATAACAGCAGCGCCGCCGCGGTATTTCCCGCAGCGGCGCTGTTGTTTATTAATGAGTTATTTATATATTTCTCCCCTGTTACCCGCATCAGTTACCTCGACAAGGATAACCTCCATGCTTTTTCCGTGCAATTCAAATAATACCCTATAATCTCCTACACGCAGGCGGTATAATCCGTCCTCTCCTTCCAGCTTCTTTATATCTCCGCTCACAGGCAGTTTATAGATTGCCGTAAGTAATTGTCTTTGACGATTTTTATCCTGCTTTCGGATAAACTTCATCGCTTTTTTTCTGATGTCATACTCGTAAGTCATTTGGTTCAAACCCCAGTTCCTTCGCAAAATCATCCAATGCCATTGACTCGTCATTATCTACCCGGCTGTCAGCAATCATCTTTTTATCCAATTCGTCCGGAGCTTCTGTTTCAATAGCAGGAGGTACATCATAATCAAGAATTGTAATTATAACCCGCTGACCTCTATGCATTTTGACATTTTCATTAAGAACAATATGTTCACCGTTATAATATCCATTTACCGCAGCAAGCATTTTTATCACTCCTAAATCATTTATTACTATCTATTATACACTCTTATATGAAAAAACTCAAGCATTTTTTGTACTATTTTTATCACGAACTACTCACCTTGCTTTTGCATATACTGTTTTATGGAAACAAAAAATCAAGGAGGGAACTTCAATATTATGACAGATCAAAAGAATTACATTATGCAGTCACTTGAGCTGCATCTGTTTTTTGCGCGTATTATGAAGGAGCATTCTCTGTTTCTGGAAGCGGGCTTTACTCCGGCGAATGCCGCGCTTGCAAAAAAAACCGAGTGGTTTAAATTACAGTTTGAGCAGCTGCTGTCTGACGTTGTGGGCTTAAGCGGCGGAAGAGTACGTCAGCTTGTTATTGATTCGGAGGAAATTGTTACAAAATTTACATTGAATGCGGAAAGACAAACAAGCCGTTTTACCGGGATAGGGATAAACACCGGAATTACTGAACGGGAATTGCAACTGCGCGGCAAAGACGGCGGCGAAAAAGTCAATCCGCAGCTTCACGGAAAAATTACCGGGCTGAACCGCAGAGCGATCCGGCTGCTCAACAGTCTGATTGAATTTAAGGAGCACATCTTAAGCAATGTAAGAAGCTGCCGTTTATTTACAATGAACTATCCGTTATTGATTGAGCATATTTTAAGAGAGGCGAGGCTTTACAGGGATTATGTCAGCGCCCTCGAAAACGGTACTCTTACCGACAGCTTTATGAAAAATAACGAGCAGTTCTGGAACCGTATTATGATGGAGCACGCCATGTTCATACGAGGTCTTTTAGACCCCTCAGAAGCTGAACTGATCAAGACATCCGATAACTTCGCAAACGAATACGCGGCGCTTCTGGAGCAGTCAAGGAAAAAGAACGACTTTGTCACACTTGATCTGACTGCGGCATCGCTTAAAGAAACTTTGCGCTTTAAGGACTTCAAGCAGGCGGGAGCGATCGGCATTCAGAAATGTGAAATAGAATCTGTAATTCTTCCCCTTCTGGCTGACCATGTTCTTCGTGAAGCAAATCATTATATTCGTCTATTGGAAATGTAAGGGCAAATACAATCTGTCAAAAAATCTACGCGGGTTTTCTAGGCTAAGGGGTGTTATGGCGTTCTTAAATGACAATGGTACTTTCTGGATTGCGCTTTCCTTCGGAATTGTCGGAATCATATTTACCAAAAAATTACAGATGATTTTCTGCCGTGGTCGGGTAACAAGACAGAAAATTTCATAGACGATAAAACCCGGTGCAATACGCTCCGGGCTTTATTGTATACGATATAATATTTTCCGCTTACGCTTATTCAGCCGCTTCTTCCTCAGGTTCTGGTTCAGCAACCTCTTCTTCAACAGGTTCTTCTTCCGGTTCTGTAACCTCTGTATCATCAATAGGTTCTTCTATGATCGCTTCTTCTGTTTCATCAACTTCATCTGCGGTTTCATCCGGTATTTCCTCTATCAGCTCTTCTGTTATTTCCTCAGTTACCTCGGCAAATGTAAGATTTGTGAGGTATCTCTGGAGAATAGTTGCCATTTCAGCTCTTGTTACATTGCTCGTAGGAGCAATCCATTTATCACCCTTCCCCTTGATTATACCTACTGCTACAGACCACTCCACAGCATCAAGCGCATACTCTGAAACCTGATCCCAGTCAGCGAGAGAATCCGACTTTAAACGAACATCTGTTATGTTATTAATCTGATAAGCTCTGAAAATTGCTGAAACAACTTCTTCTCGTGTAAGCGCCTTTGAGCCGTCAAATTCTCCATCGATAAAATCATTCATGACTCCGTTTGCTGCAATCCAAGCTTCAGCCTCATCAGACCAGCTGTCACCTTCGGTTACTATATCCGAGCTGTTTGAATACACTCTGTAAAGAATAACCGCAAGCTGAGCGCGAGTAATGTTACCATTCGGATCAAAATGCGTATCATCAACGCCCTTGATCAGTCCGTTCTCATATGCAAATGTAACATAA
>JBJEFT010000519.1:0-3329 GCA_051874315.1 Candidatus Ornithomonoglobus sp. | reverse complement strand
CTAATTAAATATGATAATATTGTATCACAATTCAGACAAAAATACAATAGCAAATTGAGATTTCTTTGATGAATTTGTATATTATTCATGGTTTTGGCATGGGAAAATACTTGAATTAATGCGCTGAGGTTGATTTATAAAGGCAAATGTGGTAGAATAAGTACAGCTTATTTGAAAAGGAAATGATAGATTTGAGTAAATACAATATATTAAAAATTATGACAGCTACAGCCGCAGCCGCGGCGGTTACCGTATCGGGAATAGAAGCGCTCGCGTCTGTGCTGGGAACGGAGACCTCAGATAACTGGACAACAGATATGGGCGGCGGCGCGGTATATTATCATAATGTATTTGATTCTCCCTCGGTCGGTAAGCAGACGGAAAACTATGTGGAGTACAAGCCCAATACCGAGGCTGTTCCGGTGGTTGTAAACGGAGCAAGCGTATGGGGGAAGCGCACAATTACCTCCGCGGCCGACTATATGAAGGATAATAACATGAGACCGCTAATCGGGATCAACGCGGATTACTTCTCGCTTACAACAGGAATACCTATGGGCTATACAATAATTGACGGACAGATTTTTTCAAAGGAGGCGGGCATTCAGGATGCGGTCGGCTTCCGTAAGGACGGTACGGCGTTCATTGATAAAATAGGAATTGACGCGTCGCTATCTGACGGTGACAATAAGGTAACGGTCCAGTACGTCAACAAGTGGTCGCAGGACGGACTTAACGGGCTGTACATGCTTACCGATGATTTTGCCGATACAACACATACGAATTACGAAGCATTGTTTGCGATATGCACGCCGACACAGGGAGATCTGTCGCTTAACTCAACAATGACGCTGACGGTGGACGAGGTTTATATTTATGACGGAGATATAGCGATACCGGACGGCAAGGTGGTCTTTGTAATGGACCCTGACGGAAACGAGGACTGTGTTAGTCTGGTTTCAAATCTTGCGCCGGGAGATACGGTCACGTTTGCAAACTCCGTATACGGAGCGGAAAGGTACAACTGGGAGCAGGCAGAATTTGCGGCATCATCTATCGGCGGACGGCTTTTAAATAACGGGATAATCGGCAGCGGCTTTGAGGCGGGAGCGGCGCCGAGGACCGCGGTGGGAGTTAAGGATGACGGAACGGTGGTGTTCTATACGATTGACGGACGGCAGAGCGGCTACAGCTACGGCGTGCAGATAACGACGCTTGCAAAGCGTATGCGGGAGCTTGGCTGCATAGACGCTCTTAATCTTGACGGCGGCGGCTCGACTGCGATAGGCGCGGTATTCCCCGGCAGCGAGATATTTAACGTCACAAACAGACCGTCAGACGGAGCGCTCAGAAGCTGCGCCAACTATCTGTTTTTAAGGGATATGCGCGCGCAGACCGGGATCCCGTGGTATGTGGAGTGGCGCGAGATACCGAACAGAAATTATCTTGCCGGAACCTCGGTTCAGCTTGAGGCGGCATCGGTTTATGACACAGGCAACTACAGAATGGATTCGCTTACGGACGTAAATTACAGTGTTGAAAACACCGACAGCGCCCAAACCACGGTTGACGATGAGGGACACATAACCTTTAAGGGCACGGGACAGTCGGTCATATATGTAACAGGCAGCTCCTACAGCACAAGCTTTGATTTTGCCGTTTATGAAGCTCCGGAGGAAATTCGGGTTACGGACGAGGCAAACGGCGGCGGAGTTGACGCGCTCTATCTTGACGAGGGCACAATGCGCAACTTTGACCTTGAGGCGGGGGCATATGTAAACGATGTGCGTCTTGAGGCATATCCGAGCCTTTTCCTCTGGGAGCTTGAGGGAAGTTTGGGAACCGTTGACGAGGACGGGACTGTATCTCTTAAGGACGACGGCAGCGAAAGCGCGCTGCTTAAGGTGACGGCAGGCGGCGTAACAAAGGAAATACCGATATACGTTGTGGAAAAGGACACATTTTCGGATATTTCCGGACACTGGGCGCATGACATTATCGAAAGCATGGCGGACAGCGGAATTATAAACGGCTTTGAGGAGGACGGACAGCTTCTCTTTAAGCCTGACAGCAATATAACAAGAATACAGTTTGCGGCGATCATGTGCAATGCTCTGGGCATAGACCCTGAGGAGTACAGCGCAGCGGAGCTTGATTTTACCGACAGCGGCGATATACAGCCGTGGGCGGTAAGCTATGTAAAGGCAATGGTAAGTCTTGGGTATATCAACGGACGGTCGGACGATGACGGGGCGACCTCATATTTTGCGCCGGAGGACAATATAAAGCGTTCGGAGGCGTTTGCGGTCATGGGCAGAGCGATAGCTGAGGACAAAGAGACAGAGCTTGCCTATGCTGACGCGGACCGCATACCTTTGTGGGCAGTCGATTCATTTAAAAAGCTTGCCGCGCTCAATATTATAAGCGGCTTTGAGGACAACACGATAAGACCCGAAAACCTCACGACAAGAGCCGAGGCGGCGGCGCTTGTGATGAAGCTTATTGAAATTATTAATTAAATTCTTGCAATCCCGCAGGAAATATGATACAATAGTCACAATTAATTCATATGCGGGAGGAATGCAAAGTGAAAAAAAGAAAAAGGGGTATAAAATTTATAGGCTGCGTAATAACTGCGGCATCACTGCTTGCGGGCGGAACGGTGATGCCTGTTTCGGCGGGGGATACCGGACGGCTTGCGGCGTTTCCGGGAGCCGAGGGCGGAGGAATGTATGCTGCAGGCGCGAGAGGCGCGGAAAACATTGAGATATATCATGTTACCAATCTCAATGACAGCGGTAAGGGTTCTCTGCGCGACGCGGTATCACAGTCAGACAGAATCATAGTGTTTGACGTTGCGGGAAATATTGAGCTTGTAAACGCTCTGAGTATTACAGGGGATAATCTCACAATTCTCGGTCAGACCGCGCCCGGGGACGGAATATGTATAAAGAACAACACAGTCGGCGTATTCGGGGATAATGTTATAATACGTTATCTGCGTTTCAGAATGGGCGATGAGTTGACTGTTGAGGATGATTCTATCGGCGGCAGAGGACTTAACAATGTAATTATCGACCACTGCTCGATAAGCTGGAGCGTTGACGAATGCGCATCCTTTTATGAAAATACAAACTTCACAATGCAGTGGTGCATAGTTGCCGAAAGCCTTAAGGAGTCGGTGCACGGCAAGGGTACCCACGGCTACGGCGGAATATGGGGCGGACAGAATACAAGCTACCACCATAATCTGCTCGCTCATCACGACAGCCGCAATCCGAGGATCGCAACGGCGGGCATCGAGGCGGCAAAGGATGACGTAACATTGC
>JBJEFT010000518.1:0-3333 GCA_051874315.1 Candidatus Ornithomonoglobus sp. | reverse complement strand
AGGGCTTTTTTGATTTTTAAACTGTCAAATTCGGGATTTTAGAAATGCAACAGATATTTTTATATACAAGAGGACGGCGCGCGCCGTCCTCCGAATTAATTTTTATGAAAATTAATTTATTTCTTAATTGTAATGTCTGTGAAACCGAGACCTCTGTTCAGATAGTCCGGCGCACCCGACTTTGATATAAGCTTTATCGAAGCTATATCAACAGCTGCCGTATTGATTGTAATATTAACCGATGAACCGTTGAAGCTTACGGTTCCAGTGCCGTCTGTATTGATTGTTATCTCAACCGGTGATGTATTCCATACTCCCAGCGCGAATGCCGATGCAAAGCTGCCTGCGCTTCCGTCTATACCTGAGTTGCCGACAGTACCTCCTACATACATCACATTCCAGCTGTAACCGATAACCTCATTTATGACCTTTGCACCATTGCTGTCATAAATCTCGATATATCTCGGCTGTCCGCATGTGTTCACACCATAACCGCCCGCGATGTATGAAAGCGATGCTGCAGAATCAAGCGCAACCGCGTCATTCAAGGCTAATGTATATGTGCCGCCGCCTGCCGGGAACATGATACCTGTCTTGGTGTTTGCGATCGTAAGTATATCGCCGTTCCATTCTGCCGATGAAACTATTCCGTCCTTAACATTTTCATAGAAAGCATATGAATATACCGTTACATCGTATGTTTTCTCAATATTATTAAGAACCGCCTTTACTGTTACGTCCTTTGTCGTGTTCTCACCAATCTCGAAATCCGCACCGAGCGTTACCACTCCGTTATCAACAGTCACTCCGGCTTCATCGCAGGACCACTCAACATTGGTATCTTCGAACACGACAGGATTTCCTGCGTTATCGACAACATCTGCAACCGATAATGTCGTTGCAGCACCCTCTGATGCCTTTATAACGCCCTTTTCAGCCGCAATCTTGTAGTCAACAACACCCTCTACGCCTGCCTGTCTTGCGAAAGTTGCAGTAACTTCAAGGTCTTTGTACATTCTTGGGTTTATTACAGCATCATCTGAGAATTCAGCATCGTCTGCAAGCCAGCCTGTGAATACATATCCGCTTGCCGGAACCGCTGCCGCTGTAGCTATACTTCCCTGTGATACAGTATCCGAACTCTTTCCTTCCTCTGTTACATATACCGTACCCATTCCCGCACAATCCTCTGCAACTGCCGCTGTAAGAGTTGCTGTTGCGCCTGAATCCTTAAGCTTTGCAACCGTCATATTCGATACATTTACATCAAATGCAACCTTCTGACCCTCAATTATAAAGTGCTTTAATGTGTCCGGCGAAGGAGTTGAGAAGGTCTGATATGCAGGGATCGGGATCTCGACAGCCGTACCGCCCGCAACAGATATAGTTGCGATACCTGAGCTCATATCAAGAATATATCTGACATTTGTCCAGCCTGTGCCGCCTATAGCGCCAATCTCTGTTCCCTCTACGGTTACCTTTCCTCCGTCTGCAATTGTGAATGCCGTAAAGCCGCCGTCCGTTACAAACGGTGATTTTGTCGGGGTTGTTGCCTTTGCAAATCCGAAGTTGAGACCGCCGCCTGAAACGTACTGAAGATCAACATCTATCATGTATCTTCCCGATGCGCCCGTACCGTCTTCAAGGTTTTCAAGAGGTCTCATTATATAGAACGAACCCTGTCCCGACGCGCCGTTCTTTGCGCCGTCTGACATAATTCTTGTGTATGTTACACCGCTGCTGTCCGCTCCGAGCGTGAGATCATGTCCGGCACTTCCGCCGAATACATATTTCACATTATCTGTAAGGGCCGTCTGACCATAGAAATCAAATGTTTCTACGCCGCCGTCTTCACCCGGTACTATATATGCCTCAATATCTGTCGGCTCATATACCGCGGATAACTGAACTCCGCCGTCATCTTCAGGAATGAGCTCTTCCTTATCAAGGTAGCATGACCACATATATGCCTTATAGGTCTGACCTTCCTTTACATAAACGCCGTCTGCAAAATGAAGCGTATTTGTACCTGTGCCTGTTGTGTTATCGATATGATCAATTGTTACATATTTGCCGTCAAGAGTTCCGTCCTCATTGTAAATCTCAAGAACGCCCGAAGCATAGTTTGAGAATGAATCCTGAACATATGCGGTAAGAACTGTGGTTGTATCATCACCTGATGCTGTCGGTGCTGATGATACATCCTTAATAACGATAGGATACTCATACTCTACCGGCTTATTATATGTCGGCCATGCGTCATTTGACGGATAACCAAGGTTAATTATCTCATCAGATACCGCTGTCGGTGTCTCATGAACCGCGCCGTCTTCAAAATTCTTCATAAGCGGTATCAAAGCAGGGTATGCTGTTGTGTCCGCAGTTGTGAAGAAGAAGTATGCAAGATTTTCCGCGCCTGTATCATTCGGATGCGTTCCGTCTGTGCCGCCGCCCTTCGAGGTCTGGAAATAGTAGTTTGTAAGCGCGTAGTTGTTCGTTACCTCTGTATCGTTAACTGTTCCCTTAGCCGACAAAGAGGTGTACCAATCAAGCGACGGCTGATTAAGGTCAACGAATGCAATATCTGTTGCACCTGCGGCTATCTTCTCATCTGCATAAGCCTTTGCCGCTTCTGAGAATCCTGAGAGCGTTGATGACCATGTGTTTGTTGAAGCATCATACTGTGATGAGTTATGACGATCAATAGGTCCTACAAGGATCAATGTAGCGCCGACGTTCTTGCAGGCATCATAATATTTGTCAAGACAGCTAAGATAGCCCGGAACTCCATCGTCCTTATGGTTGTGTCCGTACTCAACATACATATAATCTCCTGCCTTTATACGGCTGCTTACCATATTAAAGTGCAGACTGTCTGCGGCATTCAAACCGCCTTCACCCTCGTTTACAATAGCAATATCACTTGGGATATACTTTGCAAGACCTGTTCCCACACCTGTATAATTCTGGAGCGGGAAGAACGGAAGTGTGCCGCCGCCGTCCGTTACTGTTGAATCGCCTAAAATCCACAATGTCGGAGCTGTTTCGATCTGGTCAATTTCAAGAGCTGCAAGGGCTGTATTCTCACCGAGAACTGCAACATTTACCATGCCGTCAGCAATTGCGCCCTGCGGGTCCGACTTCTGATAATATACAGGTGTTACTCTTACAGTAAACGTTGTTGTAACTGTCTCACCCGCCGGAATTTCCTTCTCAGTATAAAGCGGATGCTTTCTCTCTGTATAAAGCGATGCTGTAGCCGGCTTAGTTGAATCAAGTGTTGTAACTGTTGCCTTAACTCTGTAATATGTTTCGTCGGCAACCTTCAAAGCG
>JBJEFT010000517.1:0-13758 GCA_051874315.1 Candidatus Ornithomonoglobus sp. | reverse complement strand
CGAAAGCTTATCCGCACTTATTACAGAAGTGCCATTGGTTGTTTTCTCCTGCTCATATGTAAACTTCAGTTCATCAAGCGCACCGTTATCCTTGATATAAAGCGTATTTGCGCCCTGTGACAGATATACGGTTTTTCCTATTGCATATCTGTTTGTAGAGCATACGGATTCAGACTTTGCATCGGGAGCATAATCAACACAGAGTTTTTCTGCCGTAAAATCAGCATTGCCCGAAAGAGTATAATAACCGCTTACAGGTGCCATTGCGGTAATTTCACAGGTGTCTCCCGTACGGAAACCCTTCATTTCTTTCATTTCCACAGTAAAATTATACCGCTGTGACTCATTTTTTACCGGAGTAAGTGATAGCTTGTCAAGCACGGCTGTGAGCTGCAGATTTCCCTTTGCACTTTCATCGCCGTTTATATGCTCGTATCTTATTTTATGTGTGCCGGCTGTGAGATAAATATCTTTATGGCACTGTGTTTCATATATCCATCTTGCTGTGCTTTCAAAATTCAAGGTCAGCACCGCTCCGCCATCGACACTCATTCCGAACGGAAGCACCTTGCCAATCGCTCTGTTCTGTCCATTGTTGTCCGGTACCAGTGTTTTCGGATTAACATACGGAGCCTGTACCGCATAGAATATCGATGCATCATAAATACCGTCATTAGGTACTTCTACCGTAAATTCAACTCCGTCACCGTTTTTAACAATATTTCCAACCGTCTTTTTACCCGACACGCCAAAATCGGAGCTGCTGAGTCTTGACTGTATAACAGCGTTTCCGAGAATATCGGCGTTTTCCGCCTCATACGAAAGCGCGCTAAGTTCTGCCGGTTCCGGTTCAGCACCCGGCTCATCAGTCTTTGTCACAACCGCAAAATATATATCTGCTTCATCTGTGCTCTTAACTTCAAACCGAAGTGCATCGTTTTTGGCAGTTATATTACCTTCGTATATAAGCTCCGGACTATAGTCTGCTCCCATTGTGCCTGAATAGCCCGTGCCGTATATTTTAACATGGCAAGCCCCTTTTTCACCGACAAGGTCTGTGTTCGATATATTTTCAAGGCTGACTCTATTTATTCCGCCCTGTTCGGTATTTCCGCCGAACAGCGTGTATGCCATATTTGCTTCTTCATCATAGGAGGTCACTCCATACAAGCCCTCTGATGAGCTGCATGGTTTTTGGCTGCCGGTCATCTGCGCATACCAATGATATAACCACCATGTAGCTGTCGGACTATTGCGGTCTGCCGCCATTTCATTCATCGAGTTTGCCAATCCCCAGTAAGCCATACAACCCATTATGTCGGCATCCTCAAACTGCTGTACCTGCTGCATTATTTTACCTGTCAGACCTATATAATTGTAGCCTACATACTCATTTACAAGTATCTCCGGAGTGTATCCGGCGTCTTTGTAATATTCAGGTATATATCTGTCATGCAAGCGCTCATACCATGTCCAGAACCGGCTGTTATCATCAAGCTCATGCCATGTTATCATTTCAGGCAGGCAGTTATTTTCCTTGCAATCACCTAAGAATGCAACCATTCTGTCGGCACCGAACATTGCCCAGTTAGGTCCGGCGCATTTTGCATTGGGGTCTATTGCTTTTACAGCCTTATAAATTTTGTTCCATGCCGCTGCAATATCATGAGCTCCGGCAACATTTTTACCGAACCATATCTGATCGGGCTCATTAAAAAGTACATAGCTGTACCGTTTTGCCTCGGTTTCATTGAGAACATAATAATTGCCGTCAGAGCCAAGAAATGCTCCGGCGGTATCCTTATCAGCCGGATCGCAGATCATATCATAAAGAATACTCTCAACTGTCTTCTGATAACTGTCAAGATCAACTGTCCCGTCTTCGTTGCGCGGTGCGTCATACGGCCATTCAAGATATATATCCTGTAGATATACCTGAATGTTGTATGCGCCTGCACTGTCAAGCATAGAGCGCACTCTTACAGCATCAGCCGTCGGATGCTGCTTTCCGCGTGCTGCCTTCTGCACAGTGACAACAGGTTTAACTCCCCTCAACAGGTCAATTGACGGGACATCTATTTCAGATATACCGTACAGAAATCCTGCGGAACCATGAGTCATCTCTTCGCTCTGTGACATATCAAAGCTGATGGTCTCCGGTCCGGTGATGTCGTAGTCGAACACTACATTTTCCGTTAACGGAACTTGTGCTGAAGCAATACCGTCGCTGACAGTCAGTTCTTCCGAAATATCAACATTGTTTGCATACAATGTAACAGTCTTGTTAGCGGGCAGTGTTATTTTTATTGAAGCGATGTTGTTCTCTACGGACAGCTCGGCGATTTTATTTGGGTTCTTCAGGAACTTTGCCGAATAGGAAAGCTTCCACTGTGCGTATATTGTTTTGTCTTCGTTTATAACAGTATCAGCAGTCACTATGTCTCCGCTGCCATCTTCTTTCGTGTTCCAGTTCAGCAGCTGATAATTCTTCCGTTCGGCAGCAGGTATAAATCCTAACTTATCTCCGGCTATTACCGATGAAGATGTTTGCACCATAGAAGCATCTTCGCAGTTCATATCAAACTTAACAACAGCCTCATTTTCTGCGGTTTTTACCGGTGTTAATGATAATTCCTTAAATGAAAGCTTTGTTCCCTGACCGGCTTCATTCTTGCCGAAACCAACAATACGGAACAGAAATTCATGTTCGCCTTTTGTCAAATACAGATTTCCGTAATTAACCTGTTTTTGTCCTTCTGATTCCGCATAAAGGTCCTGCGGAACAGCGAACGCCTCTCCGTCTGCATAGCACTGCATAAATCCGCCATCACTGCCGGTTATATGCACACCCTCAAATTTGTACAATCCGTCTTCAGCTACGTTTGTCTTAAAGGCTATGCTGTCTCCGGAGTCCTTATAGGAGGTGGTTTTCTCATTGCCTGTCGGGTTATCATTTTTATAGCTGCTCGTTTTTCCATTCTCAGCATATAATATGCCGTCAACAGTCGAAACAGTTATATCTCCCGTAGTCTCCGCGCCATTCAGTCCAATCACCTGCTTCTGTTCACGGTCTGACGGGGGTGTTATAGTTAATGCTATGGCTGATCTGCCCTCAATAGGCACCTCGACAACAGCGTTTCCTCCGGTAACCTTATATTCCTTATCCGTCAAAACGGGCGATGCATAAAGCGGCACTGCAAGAGTTTCCGGTATGCTCTCCGCTTTTACGCTTATCTTATTATTAACTATAAGGTTTTCCGGAATATTTTTAAGATTTATACTCAGATTTTTACTTTCTTCCGTCCATTTTCCTATGATTATTGTGGATGATTTTTTATCAGATGAGCTGTCATATGCAGCAACCGCGTCCATTCCGTAATCCCTGTTAAGGCTTATGCCTACCTTTTTACCGGTAAGATTTTTATAAGCGTGATATACATACCACATACCCGTGGGCATTGTTCCGGTCTCAATATCCGCCATTTGTCCCAAATCCGCCACGAAAAGCGGATCACCGCCGCCCCTGCCCCAAGCAGATTGCAAGCCATAGATAAATCCGTACTTTTCCGCGCGTTCCATTGGCGCAATATATGTCACTGCAAGTCCGGGATTGTATGTTCCCTGATTTTTTCTTCCCTCATCTGTCAAGTCGTATCCTGTGCCCTGATATTCCGTTATAGCAATAGGCATAGGCTCAATACCATTATCAAGCATCCAGTTTCTGATTTGATTACAATGATTTTCAGCACTAAGCGGATACGCCTCAAGCTCGTGCCACGACAAAACATCAGGCAGGCAATCGTTATCACGGCAATATGTGAGGAAAGCCGTAAGGTTTTCATACTTGTATCTGGTAAACTCAGGTCCCTGAACAAGCTCACGCGCGTCAAATTCCTTCACTGCGTCATATGCGTATTCATAAGCCTGATAAAATCCTGCCATGTTTTTATTCCACTGTAAATCGGGTTCATTCCACGGTATCCACAAATATACTTTTTTTATCTTGTTTCCGTTCTCATCGAAAGCCTCCGGCATAAAATCATTTTTAATGTAATTCTTCCATGTCTGACCGTCATTTTCAAGGGCGGCATCCTGCCACGCTTTACCCTTCATCGTTTTAAATCCATAATACAGTCCGACCATCAACGCATTATCGGGATTTGCATCCAGCAAACGCGTGTAGGTTTTATCATCAAGAATACCCGGTACATATTCGTAATTTTCATCATAATCGTGCTGATGCGCCTGTCCTCTTACCGCTTTAATATAAATGCCGTCTGAAAGATATTCCGCGGGTGTTTTATAATCAATAGCGTGCAGAGAACCGCTGGCTACTCTGTTGCTTTCACCTTCATTAACTGCATAATCAACATCTACATTCGTGTCATATACAGTTATGTCGCCTTCTATATTTACCACTACAGATGACTCCTCTATGTTAAGAGTACATACATCCTGATATTTCTCTTCTATGTTAAGCTTTGAAAGTATTGTATCTTTATTGACCTCGTCAGACAGAGCTGCTATAACGGTTCCGTCTGTATATGAAACGGGATTTATTGTTATTCCTTCTGCTGATGTAATATTACCTGTTATGTTTACGGTTCCTCCATTGATAACCAAATCGAAAATTTCGGTGTTTCCTGATATATTAAGTATACCTCCGTCAACAACAAGCTTGCCGATAGTTTTCTTAGTCTGCTCTTCATCATCTGAAAGATTTAATGTTCCCTTTGTAATTCTTATGTCTGAATTTGTGTTGTCTGTAACAGCCGCACCATATACTGTGCAAACCGCATCATCGTTATCAATTGCTATGCCCTGATGATTATTTTTTATTATGCTGTTATATATCGTTAGCTTGCCCGGATCATTTTGCGACTTTCCTGCTGTTACAGCACCTCTGTTGTTACTGCTCGTCGAATTCCAATTCTGAACCGTCACGCCATTCCATATCCACGATCCTCTTCCTATCCACAAGCATGTGTCCGTTTTTGCCTGATTGCCGCCGTCAAGTGTGATATTCTCAAATGTTGTATGTAATCCGTCCAGCTTATTGCACATACTCGCCTGCCCCATATTAGTGTTGGCACTGGTAAGAGTATGTCCGTTACCGTTGATTTTGATTTGGTCAGCGCGTATATCGAGCTGATTTACCGAAAAGCTTGCGCCAAGCTCATATTCACCGGTTGTATTTACTGCCGCGGACAACTCTTCAGCAGTATTTACAGTTGTGGCTGCAAATACCGGAATTTGAATTGCTTGCACAACAAATACCATTGCAGCAAATAACGCTATCCATCCTGAATACTTCTTTTTGTTCATAAGAAAACACCTCGCATAATTACACTTAATATTTTTTATATTTATACTACTAAAGCTGAACAATACACTGTTTCGGTTCAAAGCAAATGTTTGTTTTCCCGCCGTCAAGCCTTCAAGCGATCCCGCATTCGGGTGTACACTTCGCTTCCGTCCAAGCATATCAGTGTCTAATATTATATCGTTCCCATCCTGCGGTCAGAAACGGACTTGTTTTTGTTCCTTTATTGCAATCGTTTCCGTTCTTTGCAATATGATATTTCATTGCTTATCACCGCCCTTAACGATATTTTCTTATCTTAATTATAGCCTCTTTTATGTTGACAAAGCAAGACAATTATAGTATAATTGTAGACAAAATTAGCGTTTTGAGGTGATTACTATGCCGATATATGAGGCGTTCAATTTAAATTCCGATGACTCCTATTCGATATATGCAACATCCGACCTCGCTTGGGATGCGCATTTTCACAGGGCGATAGAGTGTATTATAGCATTAAGCGGAGAGATAATATGCACTGTAAACAGCAAGGAATATCTTCTGAAAAAAGATGACGCGCTTTTAATTATGCCTAACCAAATCCATTCATATAAGACCGAAAAGCATTCGCGTATTCAGTTGGTGCGTTTTTCTCCGGGACTTGCCGGAACATTTATGCAGCAATACGAAAGATTTATCCCTGCTGATAACCGTTTTAAGCTTTTACACCAGCTTAATTACTATTCCAAAGGACTTGTGCAGCCTCAAAATCTTTACGAATTAAAGGGATTGATTTACACGCTGCTCGGCGACTTCTGCACCGCCTGCACGGAATGGCTGCCTATATCAAGCGAGAAAAATATTATTTACAGACTTATAATGTACATAGAGGAGCACTTCAGAGAGGACTGTTTCTTAAAAGACGCGGCTGACGCTCTAAGCTATAACTACACATATGTGTCAAAGGAGTTTCTTCGCACAACAGGTCTTACCTTTGTCGAATACCTCAACAACTGCCGCATAAACTATGCGTGTCATCTTTTGGGGGCAACTGATCTTCCCATTACTCGCATAGCCGAGGAATGTGGATACAGCACAATCCGCACCTTTAACCGGAACTTTCTGAAATACACCCAAACCACGCCTGTAAAATATCTGAAGGAAAACAAAAAAAGCATCCGCCGTGATTGATTAACGGCGGATGCTTTTCTTTATTCAACCGATTTTGACTGAGTCAGCGGCTCCATATTCTTCCATACAAATATTGTTACTTTGTTGCTTGCTGATTTTTTCTCAAACGGTACTACGACCTGCTGACTATCGCTCTCAATAGTAAGCGGCTTTGATGCCACTTGTACTAATACGTCATCATATGTGTACTCTGCGACATAAACATCTGCGCTTTCATAGTCTGCGGCATTTTTAAGTACAAATTCCGCGTTGCCGGTGGTAAGGCTTGCCTGTGCTATCTCTGTTTCAGCAGCCTCAACCTTATACGCCTCAATTGTGCATTTTGTAATGTCCGTAGCGGAAAGCGAAGTGACAACGGTCTGCGTGTTTAGTCTTGCTCCGTTAAATCTTGTTCCGGCGGCTGTCTTGCGCATGGTTACATCGTCCTCGTACACTTCCTCTGTAAGTGTGTTTGTAACCTTGACATGCACTTTCTCGGAGGGTTCGTCAACATACTGATTAAGCCAGAACTGTACCTTGCCGTCACTGTTAATTGACGGATAAAGTGTTTTTATTCCCTTTTCTCTTTGCGGAACCGTTCTTTCCGGAATGTCCGTTCCTACTCTCAATTCCTCGTCATCGTCCTTGCAAAGTCCTATGTCAATGGCTCCTGCTTGAAGCGTCTGCATATAGTTTGGATATGAGCGTCCGCCCGATACCACAAGGAGTCTGCCGTCACTCATCGGGAACAGAGAACGGGAGTAGCCTGTTATAACACCTGTACTGTACTGCGCAAAGGTGTTAGTTTTAAGGTTATCACTGTTTACAAATACATTCTCACTGCCGTATGCTCCAAATACCACTTCGCCTGTGGGAAGTGTGCAGCAGTACGGCGAACCCCTGTTGCAGTTCGGAACATTCAAATCCGTTTCTGTTGCCTTCCATTTTTCAATGTCCGCCCCGTCAGAGATTTTATAATAGGTGAAAGTTATCCAGTCACCCATACCCATCCCCTCGTATGCTACAACATATTCACCTGTCACCATTCTTGTGACAACCGGCATACCGGGTCTGAATTTGTTGTTTTCCTCGTGATAGTTTACTACATCAAACGGCTCGCTCCAATTTCTTCCGTCTGATGTTCCCTCCGCTACAAGAATTTGGCAACTGTCATCATCATCAGGAGGAAGAACATGCGGGGATTTCTCATAGAAGCCTCGCTCGTCGGAATAGAAACAGTAAACCTTATTGTGTTCGGGAGCATATATAAGACACGGCTCCCATATAGCATCGCCCCAGTCAACTCTTGACTCACCGCCGTCCGCTACATGACCAAGGAAATTCCATGTCTTGCAGGCGTCTGTACTGTAATATACATCTATTCTTGTGTGAAGATTGCCGTCAAAATCAGTTGCGGTGTCTGTTGCCGTTGTTTCAACCGACGCCGTAAGTCCGGCACAGAGAACAGTACCCGCCGGAAATCCCGCCCATGCTACGGGCATCTCATATAAATGAGGCTGATGACGCATTGACCATGTGCAGTTATAGTAGGATTTCGCGCCTTCCGTTCCCACTGTCGCTTCAACGGTATATTCGCCGTTTTCATCCTGTATGAATTTTTTTAGATTGTTTTCGGTATCGTGTATTCCGCTTATTTCAGTCCACTCTGCGCCGCCGTCCGTGCTTTGGAATATTGGGAAATACTCCTTGCCCTCCATTCTTGTGCCTGAATAGTATTCACTTGTCGCTATGAGCTTTCCGTTATCTTCTTCATTTGCCTGATATTGAAGCTCTATACCGCGTCCGTAAACAACACCGCAGCGGTATGAGTCCGCCGTTGTCGGTGTGAATATAGTCGTTCTGACGCTGTTCATAACCTCGCCCTTGTCCTTCAGTACAGCATATGCAGCGCTGATTTTCTCCGCATTAAGGGCTTTTTCGTAGATATACAGTTCGTCAATATAACCTGCATATGCTCCGTCCGTCTTTGACCACGGATTTACGCCTATGTAGAGATAAGCATTGTTATTAAGCTTGTTCACATCCTTGTCCGCATTGTCGCCCTCTACGAGCTGACCGTTTATATATAGGTACATATGGTCTGTTGAAGCGTCATAAGTGTATGTATACATCTGCCATTTATGGCAACCCGCTTTTTCCTTGCCAAATATGTAGCCGTACTGTTCATCATGCCCATCGCGGATGATAAACTCGTTATATGTAGAATAGACGGAGCTGTAGAGATAATTCCTCTCGTTTCCGGTATAATCTGAGGCGTCAAACAATACAGTCGGATTTTTCTTCTGAGCTCTTCCCGATTTATCCTGCTGTCTCGTAGCCTTTGCCCAGTATGAAACTGTGTATGAGGTATTGGCAGGAATCATATAATCCAGCGCCACTCCCATCGGATTTTCCTCGTCGGTCAGATTAAGACTTTTGCCGCTTTTGGAATGCGCGGTTGAATACTTCAGAGTAAGGTTTTCGTCTATACTGTCTTTCGGAGATGTATTGTCAACTTTCGATGCGTCTATAACTCCCGTCTTATCGCTTTTAATATGCTCATCGTCTGTAACTGAATTGGTTATACCATTGTCGAAGCTGTAATATGCTGCATATCCCTCCGGCATGGCGGGCGGGAGCAATTCTTCGGCTTCCTCTATACTCCAAAGCTGACTGGTACTGTTTTCCGTAAAACCCCATAGGATGCAATAATCCCCTGTATCGCCCTGAACCGACAAGGATTGATTTGTATCCTTTGCATTGACAATTTTATAATATTCACTGCCGTTATATGTAACCTTTGAGATTACCCATGTCTGGTCTGTACTTGTACTGCCAGCTGTCCCCTCACTTCTTGACCACTGTATAATGCTTGTTCCATTCGTCATCTTACCGGCATTGGCAGCCATGACCTTGCCGCTGTTTTCGTTTCTTATAACATAGGTATCGGCATCGTTTTTTTCAAGCCTCCACCTTGCGGTTGCGGTTTCGCCGCCGAATCCGACATAAGCACCATCCGTGTTTACATCAACATTTCCATTCGGCAGAACGCCTACTGAAGAGTCGGGCTTGCTCAAAGGCGTTATTGTTACAACCTCCGGAAACTCCGGTTCTTCCGCAATTACTGTCAGTGTGCCAAAACTGCTTATAAGCATTGCCGCACTCATAAGTAAAGGTAAGATTTTCCTTGTCTTTACCATTTCAATAAACCTCCTTGTAAAAAATATATGAATGTAACTTATTTTACTGATTATATTTTAACTTCTTTAAAAGATTATAGCAAGACATTTATAGTACAATTATAGACAAAATTAGCGATATAAAAAAGAACAGCCAATGGACACCCTATATAAAACATTAAAATAAAGTTTTATATTAGATTTCTGTCAAGCAGGATTAGGAAAAGCAAATCGTCCAAAATTATAGTTCTAAATGTCCACATTATTAAAAATCCGACAGAGATAAAGCTTTGCCGGACTTTATATATGAATGTAGCTTAGGGTATGTGGAAAAGTTGGGTAAGCAATATCTGACAACACTCGACAAGGCGAAAATTACAGGTATAAGCTTAATATAATCTGTCAATAATAACTATTGGCTTTGTTATGCCATTTTCCCATTCGTAAAGTAACACTCAAATTTTAATACAAAGTCCTTTTGAGTAGGCTAAAATGCTATTTTTGCAATTTATGATGTGTATCATAAAGCATATCATGGATTGTTTTTCTAGATTATATGAAGATACTGTTATCAAATCTACTGTCACTCTATATAGATTATTCTGCCTTTTCACTTTGCATGGCTCGCAGTATTTCATGTCTTTTCGCCACTTTGCTCCGGATGCACTTATGATAACAACGCTCCTTGTTTGCAACGAATTCTGCATCACATGAAATTCACTCTCCGTATTTATCGGCGGAATACACCCTTTTATCTGATATGCATATTGCTGTGTGGAGGAATCTAAAAGTGTAACAGTACCATAGCACTGGAAGTGCAGCGTTGACACTGCCTCCGAAGATGCACAGATTACCTTACCCAATGACACGCAGGATTTCATCAAGGAGCAACGTACCAACCTTGCAGCATTCGATTAGTCCTTGGTAAAATACCGTCTTAAGCATATAACCATCCGGTAATACCTCTTCACGGTGGGACTAAAATACGGCCCAAATATTGATATTGAAAGATAAAGTCCATAGATGCACAAAAGCTCCTCACCACCGGAATGCATCCGATGATGAGGAACTTTGTTTGATTATACAAATTGGAATTATCATCGTAACAGCCTATAACAGTAATGTGCCATATGATTAAAACGAAACAATAAGCTGCATTTTAAATTGTTCCTCACCGTATACCGCATGCGGCACATCCTTAGGCATAATCAGTGTTTCTCCCTCGGTCAAAATAAACACATCTCCGCCCACAGTAAATCTTCCTGTGCCTTCCAGTACAGTAACCATAGCATCACCACTCGCTGCATGCGTTGAGATTTCCTCATATTTATCAAAGGAAAAAATTGTCATACTGATTCGTTCGTTCTGCACTAATGTTTTGCTAACTACCTGACCTTTTTGATAGTCCACTAAATCTTTTAATTTCAGAGCAACTTTCTTTTCGATATTCTTGTACATTTTATTACCTCCATTAAATTTTATTTACGGCTATTATCTGCCATTTATCCTTAAATTATTTTAAAAGTCTCGTTCCAGTGTCATTGTTTTATGAAAATCAAAATTTCTCACAGAAAAATCCACTATGCTTGCAGAGCGGACCGCCGAAAGTACGGGACTGCTGCAGTTATTTCAAAAGCTTTCTTTTTCCTGTCAGAGTCTCGACCTTCAGAACATATACTGCCGTTCTGGACACAGCTGCCGGATTGAAATATGTATTCTTTTCACGATGGTACTGAACCATGATTGATTGCAAAGCTTCTGTCTTTTCGCTTTCATTCAGAAAATAAATTCTTCCTTTTCCAATAACTGATTCGTAAGCCATCGTACAATATCCTTTTTCCTCAAAATACTGCAGTTCGTGGTTACAATCCATTTCAAACGACGCACGATTGTCATTTCTGATGAGGTCAAGCTTTGTCCCTTCCAATGCGCTGTGAAATACTAATGTGATACTGTCATCATCGACTAATAAGCCAAAATTTAACGGAATAATATATGGATAACCGTCATCATTCAACGCCAGATGACAGACATCGCACCTACGCATAATCTCCAGAATTTCATTTCTGTCTGTAACCTCTCGATTTTTTTGTCTCATTCCGTCTCCCCCACCTTTTTGCTATTCTATTGAACTGAATTAAAACCGCAATTTCTCCATCTACCACATTACACCGAAAGCAATCCATGCTTAAATGGAAAGTAGGATAATCATACTCAATGGTATCAATCAATTCACCAACTTCGATTTTTACCGCCAATTCTTCTTGGATTTCTCTTATTAGAGCTTGCTGCGATGTTTCTCTGGCTTCAATCTTTCCCCCGGGAAATTTCCATTGTCCCTTAAATTCTCCATACCCTTTGGCTGTGGCAAAAATCTTAGTTGTATATTCTAAAGAATCACATATAACTGCCGCCACTACTTTTATTATCTTCATCATTCAAGAATATCTTTCCGTTTTTTCATCAAATCAAACCGGTTAATAATTTCATCAGCAACCTTATCCGGTTTTTGATTATTCATATCATACTTATTCTCAATAACGGAAAAAACCTTTCCATACCATGCAAGATCCTCTTTTATTTCTTTTAAGTAATAAGCACTATAAGTATTTTTATATTCATCATCCTTATAAACAATATCATTTTCATCGCTAAATACAAGCCGGTCAAAAATATTTTCGGGAGTATCTCTCAATTCAATAGCGATAACGTCATCATTTTCCAATACATCTTTAAAATAACAAGGATATGACATAGGAGTAATCGCTATCACCATATTGGATTTTCTTTTTACGAGATTTCGTATTATTATCCCGCGTTTCCTGTCCCTGTCCTCTATCGTCCCTAAATGCACAAATTTTTCAAGAGTAATATTGTATCGTTTTTTTATCTCGGAATCAATATCATAAAAATCATATCCTATTTTATCTGCCAATATTTCACCTACGGTTGTTTTTCCTACATTTGAAACTCCAAATAATAATATTTTCATTTTATGCATCACTTCCCTTCTGATTTACAGCAAACATATATTTAACAATCTTTATTTTTGTTATCAATATCACTCATTTCAAATGATACATCTATCAAAACACGTCTATTATCATATAAAATTTTACCATATTTCGTTTCTCGTGTCAACATTCTTATGAATATATTAATTATAAGCATTGATTTTATATGTATAATAATGTATAATATTCTTATAAAAATGTTTTTTATAAACCAAGGAGAAACTCATGGATCCGAAGAAAGTAAGATTAGTACAACAACGACAATTTAAACTTCCATCTCTATATAAAAATGTAGGGATTTATTGTCGTGTAAGTAGCCGCATACAAGAGCAGTTGAACAGTATGTCTGCTCAAGCATCATTTTTTGTTCAAATGATAAGTGAACGTATGGATTGGAAATTGGTTGATATTTACCTCGACTTCAAAAGCGGAGAGGCTGCTTTCAACAGACCGGAATTCCTGCGTATGCTTAATGATGCCAAAAATAAAAAGCTTGATATTATATTGACGAAGAGTATCAGCCGTTTCGGAAGAAATACTGAAGATACTATATTTTAGTATTTATCTGTCCGGCAAGAGCATTTTCGGTATTATAGACGAGCTTGAAAGACGTAGAATTAAATCGCCAAAAGGAAAAGATAAATGGAGTAAACGAACCATTGATACTATGTTAAGTAATGAAAAATATGTAGGTTATGTGCTTGCTTTCAAAACTTATAGCATATATACGCCTAATCACAAACGGGTAGCGAATAAAGATGGCTCCCACAAAAAATACCTATGCACAAATTCGCATCCCGCAATAATATCAAAAGAAATGTTTGATGCCGTACAAGATGAAAAAATACGTAGGAGCAATGTTGTAACCGATGCGTCCGGTACTCATAGGAAATCAACAAAATATAGTTCAAAGCGAGAAAAATAACCTACCGAATATTATCAAGCGACGGAGTAGGCTAATTTCTGCAACTGAATGTCAGACCTGATTTTTATGCAGTTTGTATACCATTAATCGAAATTATTTTTTGACAGCTTAAGGGGGGGTACACCATTAATCGAAATGTTTTAGGGGGGTATAATTCAATTTAGCCTA
>JBJEFT010000516.1:0-3364 GCA_051874315.1 Candidatus Ornithomonoglobus sp. | reverse complement strand
TAATTCTCTTCTTGTTCCTACGGACTGTCCTCAGCGCAACGAGAGAATGGGCTGGACGGGGGACGCTCAGGTATTTGCGAGAACTGCCGCTTATAATATGGATGTTTATGAGTTTATGAGAAAGTGGCTCCGTGATCTGCGCGAGGCGCAGCTGATGTTTAACCGCGGCGGCGCGGTTCCCGATATTGCCCCGCTTTGCGGCGATAACCGCGGCGGCTGCGGCGGCTGGGCGGACGCGGCGGTCATTGTGCCGTGGGAAATGTATATGGCGTATGGTGACAGGACGGTGCTTGAGGAAAATTATGAAATGATGAAGGCATGGGTTGAGTATCAGAACAGCCCCGGGCACCGTAATTACGGAATGAGAACCGTAAACGGAATCGAACAGCCGAAAAAGTCTGATCTTGCGCAAATCCCATACATACAGCCGCAGCAGCGGCGCGGAGATCATCTTGCGCCCGATGAATCAACGCCGTTCATATTATCCGCAACAGCTTATGCCGCGTATACCGCGGAGCTTTTATCAAAGGCGGCGGCCACGCTCGGCAAAAAAGCCGATGCGGAAAAGTACAGACTTCTCCATGATAAAATAAAGCGCGCGTTTAATGAAGCGTGGGTGCAGCCGGACGGCACGCTTGCCTATTGGGGCGAAATGAGCAGAGAGGGAATAAACGAAACACGCTACTCCGACGAGGAGGGCAGCGCAAATCATCCGAGCCAGACGGCATACGCTCTTGCGATAGATTTCGGGCTTATAGACATAGAAAAATATCCGCGCGCCGCGGAGTGCTTCAGGCGGACAATAGACGAGCGCGAGGGAAAGCTTTCAACTGGCTTTCTCGGTATATCACACCTGCTGCCTGCGCTTATAAAGTGCGGCTGCAAGGACACGGCGTTTGCGCTTCTGGAGCAGAAGGAAAATCCGGGATGGCTCTACAGCGTTATAAACGGCGCTACAAGCATATGGGAGCGGTGGGATTCATATATAGCCAAGACCGATACATTCGGTGATCCGGCAATGAATTCCTTTAACCACTGTGCTTACGGCGCGATAGGGGAATGGATGTTCGGCTATATCCTCGGAATAAAGCCGTCCGAGCCGGGTTATAGCAGCTTTACGTTAAACCCCAATTACGGCGGCTCGCTTGAGTATGCGAAGGGATTTCATATAACTCCGCACGGCAAAATAGAATCCGGCTGGAGACTTGAGAACGGCAGCTTTATATATAACTGCACCGTGCCGGATAATACAAGCGCAGAGCTTATCATGCCGGACGGAATAAAATATCAGCTTGAGCCGGGTGAATACGAGTTCAGCTCATACATAGGAGAGTAAGATATGTTTATTTTTACAAAGGGATATATCTGCTGCGGCTGTCAAAGACGGTTTTCGGAGGCTCAGGCATTTGCCGTGTATAAAAACAGCTGTATCTGTACGGAATGCTTTGGAAAGCTCGCGCATATTAAAAAGCAGACCTTTATGGAGGGAACAAAGGAAACATCAATGCTTATGGCTCCATTTGAATATGACGGGCTGTACCGTGATATATTCCTTAAATTCAAGTTCATGGGAGATTATGCTCTCGGGCATATTATAGGAATGACAGCTGCACCATATTTTGAGGATATGGATTTAAAGGACAGATATGACTATATTGTTCCCGTACCTCTTTCTAAGGAACGAATGACCGAGCGCGGTTATAATCAGACGGAAATTATTACAGAGTATATTGCGGATACGATAGGCCTTCCTGTCAGGAAATTTCTTGTAAGAGAGAAGCATTGTGTTGCACAAAGCAAGCTGTGGGGTATTGAACGCGCCAAGAATGTAATCGGCGCGTTCGCTGCGAAGGCAAATCTTTCGGGCAACCGGATAATACTTACGGATGATATCTTTACGACCGGAAGCACGGTAAACGAATGCGCAAGAATCCTGAGAGCTGCAGGAGCAAAAGAGGTTTGCGTAATATGCGCGGCTAAGACGAATATAGAAAAAAGGAAAAAGGTGAATTGACAAAGTAAATTCTCTATGGAAACATTTTACACGAGAATTTACTTTGGCAATTAAGAAAAAAGAAAAAAATCTCAAAAATTTTAATGAAAAGCTTGACAAACCACCTTTTCATGTAGTATAATAACTCTTGTGTTGTACGAGTTATATTACTATAGCACAGATTATTTCCATCGAGTCCGTTTAGTAATTGACTTGCCGGGAGGAGGGAATATAGGATGTCTGAAATTAGAATTAAAGAGAATGAATCACTTGACAGTGCATTGAGAAGATTTAAGCGTCAGTGTGCAAAGTCAGGTGTCATGGCTGAAGTAAGAAAGCGCGAGCATTATGAAAAGCCGAGCGTTAAGCGCAAGAAGAAGTCAGAAGCAGCCAGAAAGAGAAAGTATTAATCTTTAGAGGCACAGAAATGACTATTAAAGAAAAGCTCAAAGAGGATCTTAAAACCGCTATGAAGGAAAAGGACACAGTTCGGAAGAATGTTGTCCAGCTTATCAAGGCAGGAGTTTTACAGGTTGAAAAGGATAAAAAGATAACACTGGATGATGAAGGTGTTATGGACGTAATTGCAAAGCAGTTGAAGCAGCGCAGAGACTCGCTTCCGGATTACGAAAAGAGCGGGCGTGAGGATCTTATTGCCCAGCTTAAACGAGAAATGGAACTTCTGATGGAATATCTGCCGGCGCAGCTTTCGCACGAGGAGCTTGTTGATATAGTGGCAAAGGCTGTAAAAGATACCGGCGCTTCAACCGTTAAGGATATGGGTAAGATAATGGCAGCTGTTATGCCAAAGACAAAGGGCAGAGCAGATGGTAAGGAAATTAATAAGATTGCCAGAGAGCTGTTAAGCTGAGAGTATCCCCGGTAAAATTGAATTTTAACGGAGAGAGATAAAAGATTATCTCTTTCCGGTACATGCTTGTATAGCTCAGTTGGTAGAGCAGCTCATTCGTAATGAGCAGGTCGCAGGTTCGAGTCCCGTTACAAGCTCCATATAAAATGGCTTAGACATATAGTTTCTAAGCCATTTTCTTTTGCCTTTAATACAATCTCATTGCTGTTTTCCGTGTTGCCGGGTTGTCAGAAAAGTTGTCAAAGCATATATTTTATAAAAATTCAAAGAAATATTTCCTCTCTTTTAACATAATGATAGTAATGTAAATAAACCATGGGAGGAGTGTATCAATGAAAAGTTTTTTTATTATAATCGGAATCATAACAGCTATGGCTTTAAGCGGCTGCTCGGCCGTTAAGACATACAGTCCGGAGGATTCCGCGGAGATAAGCTCAGCGGGCGATTATTCGGCGCTTGACGGTACAGGGAGCGGATGGGGCTTTGTACGGAAAAAAGGC
>JBJEFT010000515.1:0-3373 GCA_051874315.1 Candidatus Ornithomonoglobus sp. | reverse complement strand
CGGGGCGCTGTTTAACATGATTTTTTTATCTATTTCGTCAAGCAGATACAAAAATATCCGTTCCGAATCCGTGTCGCCGGTCTGCTCCAGAAGATATTTGGCAAGCTGTACACCGGAATAAATTGTTCCGTTGTGTATCAGCGTCCAGCGTCTGCCGGAGGCATCGAAACCGGTATAGGGATGGCAGTTATCGTATTTTGTACCGCCTACTGTCGCAAGACGGATATGGGCAAGGAGATTTGTCTGTGGTTTGGTTCTGTGCACTGTTTCACTGATGATACGGCTGCCTGAGGCGCATACGGGCTCCTTGATGATTTCTGTCTTTCCGTCCTGCTCACGCATGATTCCCCAGCCGTGCGGATGATGGACACTGTGACTGTAGAAGGTCTTTAAATATCCGCGCACATCAATGGGAGATTTGGCACTGATGCCAAACAATTCACACATTAAGCGTCACCTCCGTATTTTTTTGCAAGCTCAAGCATTGAATTTTCAAAATCTCCGATAAGCTTATTGTATACCGAAACACAGTAACGCTTATTCTGTGTTATTTTTTTCTTTTGTAAATTTATACTTTCCAGAACCTCAGGGAAGTCCTTGAAATATTCGCTCATATCGTCGAGAAGCCCCAGAGCCGCGTCCTTTGCGGGATAGTTATTGATTGTTATTCCTGACAGATCATATTTTGCCGCCGCCTGATGGTTCCTGACCGCAGCCTTCTGCAGCTCGGGAGTAAACTCGAAATCCGGCAGCTGCAACAGATAAATAAGATAGTAATGCGCAAATTCCAGATCCTCGCGGAATACCCCCAGACGCGTAAGCGGATTCAAATCAAACATACGCAGCTCGATATGGTTAACACCGCTTTCGATAAGCGACTCCACGCTGTTATTTCCCGCAGGCTTTAAGCGTACGGGCAGATACAGCTCTCCGGCGGAGAACAGAACACCCTTAGTGATGTAGTTGTCGATGGACTCAATGTATGCGTACAGATCCGTATAATCAAGTATGGGCGTGAACTGATTCCAGTAGCCTTTATCGCCGCTGCGCCGTGATGAATATCCGTCAAAGCCGCTGCCGGAAAGCTTATCACCGTCCAGGGATAAATCATAAACGGGACTTGCCGCAGTGAGCAGCACCAGAAGCCAGCTGTAGCGGAACACCTGCTTTGACAGACGGAAATAGAGCGCGTTTTTAAAATCCTTGTAGCTATCCTTCCCGTCATAAAGCGATTTTATAAGCTCCTCCGAAAAGGAAAAATTGAAATGTATTCCGGAATAGAGCATCAGCCGCTTTCCGTAGCGATGCTCAAGTCCGAGTCTGTAATCATGCTTGAAAGCCTTATCGCCCTCGTATTCCGCAATCGGAATATCCCTTTCAGTGTTTATGTGGGGAGGATTGCTGTTCATCCACATATATTCTCCCATGTCTGACAGCGCTGCGCGGGCTTCGTTATCCAGGTGGTCCAATACCAGCATAAGTCTGTCTATGCTGCCGCATACGGGTGTAATCAGCTCCAGCTGATTTTCACAGAAATCACGGTCAAGATATTTGTTATCCGCAAACGGGTGCGGTGTCTGCGCAAGCTTGCCGTCGGAGGTGACGCGCAGGGTTTCGCGTTCCAGACCGAACTGCCCGTCAAATATATATTCGTTTTTCAAATTCAATTTCAATCACTCCTATACCAGAGAATATTCCTTGATATAATACTCTAATGTTTTTCCCTGCGCTATGCCGTCCAGCATCTTTTTTGCGGGATTTGAAAGAGTGCGCGCGCGTTCATAAAGAGGTTCGAGAAATACCTCCTCGTTCATGCCGCGCTGCTTTAGTCCGGAAGCGGAAAGGTCAAGTATACGGAGCAGAACCTGTACAAGCTTTTCCTTATCAACAAAGTCCGGCAGAGTTTTCCTTGAAAACAGTCTTTGCAGCTCCGATGCGCTGTAGCCGTGTGAATAAATAACATTGTCCGAATTGAGCAGTCCCTGTAACTCCTGTACGCGCTCCAAAAGACCGATGTGGAATGCGGCAACGGTCATGCTGTCGGATATGGGCTGACAGCACATGCTGCGGAATTCTATTGTTCCACGGTATGTCAGGTCCTCAAATTTAAAGGTACGCAGATGCTCCAGATCCTCTAAGCAAGGCTCAAATTCGATGCTTTGATATTTTTCACCGTCAAAGTATTCACCCTGAACCTTATCGAGCTTGAGATACTCATTTATCGGTATGGGTGTAAAATTAACATATCTGCCGTTTCTCATAGTGCAGTAAATGCTTGTTGATTTGATGTATTCGACAAGATCGTCTATATCCTTTAAATCATACTCAAACATACCTATGTTATGCGGATTATAGCCCTGCATGCTGCGTTCCCAGAGCATATTACGGGCGCACAGCAGCTCCGGCTCGTCGGGCAGAACCGAGTTTGCAAACAGCAGAGCTTTAAACGGCTCCAGCTTTCCGAAGGTATTTATTACCGGAATCAGATCCTCATAGATAATATCGATCTGTACCTGTGACGCGCTTGTGAATGTGCCGAAGGTAGGGAAGCTATGGAATGCAATTTCGCTGTTCTCATATTTTTTATATGAGTGAAGATGGTGGTAAAGCATTCTGTACCGTTCATTCTGTATCGGTTCGTTGCGGTTTATATTATAATACGGATTTATACCCATTCCTGTGAGAGTATAATTATAATCCGCGAAAAATTCATTTATAAATGTATAATATTTGTCAAAGCGCTCTTTGATCTGATACAGATTTTTACCCTTACCCAGAGATAATTCTAGGTTTGAATAACAGCAGTCAAAGGAAAGGTCGTCGCCTGTAATATCATCCTGCATGGAATTTATATTTCCATAGGCATCCTGTCCGACCGCATGGAACCCGAACCGCTTGCGAAAGGCGGCGGCCATCTTAAAAATTACATTCTCCTCAACAGGAGCCTTGTTAAGATTTACGACCGGCATTTCAATTTCGATTCCTATAAAACGTTTTGTTTTTGATTTTGTCGGGGTAATGTATTTTTCATATATTGCCTTATCTATTACGCTCTGTTCCATATTCAATTTCTCCTATGATATTCATGTTATACCAATAAATCCTATAGAGTTAATATGATATATTATACAACGATTTGCCATAATTGTCAATAGAAATTTTCTGTTTATATTAAGACAAAACAGAGTTTTTATACTCAGATCTGTCAAGGCGAGACAGACTGTCCCCCTTTTTTAGACAGTAATTTCGGAAGAACAACAAAACCACTTGATTTTTTTTTCATATTATGTTATTATATACATAATTAAGATTATGTGAAAAAGAGTTTGGGGTATAAGAAATGCATAAAAGACAAATTAATTATGATAATAAA
>JBJEFT010000514.1:0-3374 GCA_051874315.1 Candidatus Ornithomonoglobus sp. | reverse complement strand
CTGCTAACTCTCCTTATCAAAAATTATATATAGTAATTTTACCATAAAAAAGCGTTATTTGCTATGGTTTTTATGTTATTTTTTACAGATTTATTCACAAAATATTTACAATTCCATAAAAAGAGCAGCGCCGCCGCGCTGCCCTCACTGTAGATATTATACTGTAGATATTATTTAGTAAATACTGTCTTTGGAGCCTCGGTATTCGGAGCCGCAATATCTGACGGCGCCGCCGGGGCAAAGCCTTCAGGTATCTTCTGGCTTGCGTCGCCTGTCGGCTGTGTGAGAATGAAGCAGAATACCAATGACTTGGCTGCCTTCGCTCTTGTTACCTCAGCAGTCGGCTCAAGCTCTGTACCCAATGCGATCGAACCTCTTGCGATACCTGTTTCAGGTCTTATAAGTCCGAGATTATATGCCGCCTTGACCTTTGCGTACAGCTCGTCCGAAAGACCGCTCTTATCCGTCAGCGCGCCCCATCCGGTTGTCGGGATATACGGTGAACCCTCATACTGGATATTCGGGTCATAGTTCGGGTCGTCCGGTGAAGGAACGCCGCCGTTCTGCGCCATGTACTTTGCGATATTGGCTTTTATTTCGCTATCTGTTATTGCATTATATGCGTCGTAGAGGATTGCGCCCATCGCCTCGCGTGTGAGCGCCGCATCACTTGCGATTACCGTATTTTCAACAAGCGCAGGCTCAGCTGTAAATGTGGCTGTTACCGTTGCATCGGCATTTACAGTGATTGTTGCCTCCTTACCTGTTGATACGACCTCTCCGTTAACAAGGATTGAATTGTTTACATAGTTTTCGGCCGCAAGCGCTGTAATTCTTACAGTATCACCGGCGCTTACGGTAAGCGATTCTGTGCTCTGCGGATAGTCATTTGACGCGTACATTATACCGAACAGTCTTCCTGTGCCGCCGCGTGTATACAATGTATATGTTGTTCCTGCGGTTACATTAAAATGTATAGTGCCGTAAACATTATCAGAGCCAAGGGATTCAGCCGAATCATTCATATAGCTTGACTGGGTTGAGCCGCCCTCCGCCGCCAGTTCGACTGTCTTACTGCCGCCCGTGCGGCCGTATACTGTCAAAGTACCGTCTGCCTTTGCAGTATAAATAAATTCCTTGGTACCTGTATTTCGGAACTCAGCATAATTGGTTGAGATTTCCGCATTGTCGGCGAATACGCCCGACGAGTCTGTACCCTTTGCAATTTCCGACGGAGCAGTCAGCGTGAAGTAATCGTTATCTGAAATCACCTGATCAGCCGTTACGCCCGCCGGAATGTCCGCCGTTGCTGTGCGGAACGCGCTCTCGTTATATACTGTAACCGTACCGCCCTCGGGCTGTGTAACGGTTACCGTGTATTCATCTGCCGCTGTGCTCATTTCCGTACCAAAGCTGCCGCTGAAGCTCTTGATCGCCTTCATGCCGCTGAGACTGTCCCAATAGAACACCTTCGTGTAGGCTGACGGTGTTTCATCTGCCACCTGTGTTACATCTGATGTCCTCACGCTCTTAAGTGTGCCGTCGGTGTTATATTCTACCTCAATTCTTACGCCTGCGGCCGGAGAAGTTGTGGGAGTCGGTTCTGTCGGCTCAACAGCTCCGCCGGCATTGAGCTCTGCATATGTCTTTGTATAGCTTGTAAGCGAATTTTCCGCAAGTCCGAATGCCTTCTCAATTCCTCTTGCAAACTCACCTACGGTTATTGTCTGTGTCGGCTTGAAGTTGTTGTCGGTGTCCTTATGGAGAAGTCCGAGCTGGAGCGCCTTTTCTATTGACGTTCTGTAATAGAAATTGCTTTCAGCCTGAGCCGATGCTCCCGGTACTACGCCTAAGGCGCTTACGTCTGACGCTATTTCGGGGAACACTGCCGACCAGTCGCCGGACTGTGCCGCGTTTACAACGTCTGCGGGCAGATATGAAACAAGCTCCTGCATTATGTCCTTATCCGTGTATGTATCCGCTGCGGCGTTTGCCTGGTCATAAATGCTCTGGAGTATTATGCGGCAGAACTGCTTCGCGGCCGACTCGCGGTAATGCGTGCCGTCGCCCTTTGCGCCGTTTGCCGAATTGGCCGCCGGACTTTCGCCCGCCTCAACCGAGTTATAGATGTAGCTTACCTCTTTGCCGTCAAGGGAATCTATATATGCCTTTGCGCCGGAATAGAGCTCTATAAGACCTACACCGTCATCCGCTGCCGCCTTTGTCCTCATATTGCCCGGCGCGTCAGGGTTAAAGCCGTTCGGCTTTGTTGTGCTTTCGCTGTATTTACCGGTGGACGAGTTAATTCTCGGCATTGAGGTTACAAGCACCGGAATCATGCCGCGCGCCTTTATCGCCTCAACATACATATCAAGCCATTTGTTATAGTTTTCGTTGTTAGCTGCAAGGTCAGCCGATGTCGCCGAGCCGCGCTCAAAACGGTCGTTGCTTACTGTTTCATCGTTATGCGCCGAGTGGATGAACACGAAGTCGCCCGCCTTACCTGTGATAAGGATTTCGTCAAAGCGTCCCTCGTTATAGTTGCTCTTCATGGCGCGTCCACCCATTGAATAATTAATAACATTTACCTTGTCACTGTCAAAGTAGTTGCCCAGAGTCTGACCCCATGAGCTGATTACCTCGTTAAAGGTATATGTTTTCTGTGTTGAGTCACCTAAAATGTGTATTGTCGGCTTATCGCCCGCTCCATTTACGCTAAGCGGAGTAATCGTAATTGACTTTACTCCCACAGTCTTAGGCGCTGATTCGCTCGGAAGTGACGACGGCTCAATTTCAAGCTCAATAAACTTTTCGCCTGTTGCAAAGTCATAACTCCATGTGCTGCCGCTCCACTTTGCGCTTACGGTTCTCGGTACCTCGCCCGCGTTATCCCAGTTTGAGGTGCTTGTAAGCTTTGAAGCCTGCATGCCTGTCGGAGCGACATATGTATCTGATGAGGTTCCTGCAACCTCAACCTCCAGATGATACGCGCCCGGCGCGCCTGTGTCAATACGGTACACCAGACCGCCGTAATTATACTGGTTGGCGCTTGTATAGTTAAGGTATGCGCCCGTGCTCTCGGTTACCTTTGCGCCCTCCGATGATACGGTTATGTTCTCCACAGGTGCGACCTGTCTTTTATATAAGTCCGGCATGATTGCATCCGAATGCTCAACGAAGCCCTGTCCGTTCTCTGCGGTATATACCGGAACACCTGACATTGCCGTAAAGTCCACGCTGATAGTATCATCCGCGGCATTAACGGCAGACGGCAGCATTGCGGCTGTCATTGCCAGTGTTGAAATCAAAGCCAGTAATTTTTTGATTTTCATATAAAAATTCCTCCATTTATATTATTGCAATTCATCAGGCAC
>JBJEFT010000513.1:0-3377 GCA_051874315.1 Candidatus Ornithomonoglobus sp. | reverse complement strand
CTTGCTAAGAAGTCAATGTGGATCTTCGGCGGCGACGGCTGGGCTTATGATATCGGCTTCGGCGGTGTTGACCATGTTCTCGCATCAGGCAACGATGTAAACATTCTCGTATTCGATACAGAGGTTTATTCAAACACAGGCGGTCAGTCATCAAAGGCTACACCGACAGGCGCTATCGCTAAGTTCGCGGCTGCAGGTAAGGAAGTTAAGAAGAAGGACCTCGCTGCGATTGCTATGAGCTACGGCTACATCTATGTTGCGCAGGTTGCTATGGGCTACAACATGCAGCAGTGCCTCAACGCTATCCAGGAGGCTGAAAGCTATAATGGTCCGTCACTCATAATCGCATACGCTCCGTGTATCAACCACGGTATCAAGAAGGGTATGGCAAAGGCTCAGACAGAGGAGAAGCTCGCAGTAGAGTCAGGTTACTGGCACTGCTTCAGATTTGACCCGCGTCTTGCTGCTGAGGGTAAGAATCCGTTCCAGCTCGATTCAAAGGCTCCGACTAAGGATTATAAGGAGTTCCTTGACGGTGAGGTTCGTTACAACTCACTCAAGAGAGCTAATCCGGCAAGAGCAGAGCAGCTCTTCGACAAGGCTGTTAAGAACGCTGAGGAGAAGTATGCGGCACTCGTTAAGAAGGCTGAGAAATAATTTCACAGTGATTTATACTTGAATAAATAAAATAACCTCCCCGAAGCTTACGCAGCATCGGGGAGGATTTTTGATGTTTTCTTTTATTATGTATTCACAGAGCACAGCTTCTCATAGAACGCAGCTTCAGCCGCATTAATATACGGACCTATCCATAAATAGCCTATTCCGCAAGTCAGCGCTGCAAGCAAAAGCCAACCAATGAAACTAAATCTTAAACAGAATAAATGCCATTTATACCCGTCCATCATTTCCTTTGAACGTCTTATTGCTTCTCCCGCCCCCACATCAGGATTATCATGCATTATGTATGGAGCCATTGCATAACTGTAGGATTTTATAATTCCCGGCACAATTAAAAGACATGTCCATAATATAAGGTATATTGAACGCAGCAGTCCCATAAGAAATATTCTTCCCCATCTGTCAAAGCAGCTGAAAATATTTTTAATTGAAGCATCCTGTCTGCGGACAAGACGTAGATTAAATCCTGCATATCCCACTTCAACAGTAGAACCGATAATAAACCAAACAACACACAGAACCACCAATACCAAACCAATTGTTATCAGAACCGAAAACAACTCGTCTGAAATGCTGCTTACAACCGTATTCCAGCCGCCGTTATTCCCAACATAACCAGACCCGCCGGTGTTAAACGAATTTGTTGTCCCGCCCAACAGAGCAGCAATAAAGCCCGTAATAACTGCCAATCCCCATTTGCCTCTTAAAGCATCACGCGCATCATTTCTTAAATCCTTCGCTTCCATAAAAATCACTCCTTGATAATTTTTCAATTTGTTTTGGTATATAATAATTATATTATATAATACAAAAATTGTCAATGCGATTTCCGATATAAATTATTTTTTAACGGCAAACTTTTCAATCACTTCCGCGGACACAATATATCTGCCAACGGTCAGAAGCTCTGCCGCGTTTCCGTTAATATGCACCCTGCGTATTCCGTCCGCTTTGATTTTTACCGCATCTTCCGGGTTTTCAGCCGCCGTAATGCTGTCGCCGTAAATGTTCATTACACCGTCTTTTATCACTATACTTATATCCGGTATAGCGCGCGGACTTTCAAGCAATATTTTTCCGTTTTTTATAACACTCTTTCCGTGCGCGAGAATAATTCTGCCGCCTTCGGCATAGAACAGCTTTGCATCGGTGGAATAGCTGTCCGTCCCGTCAGCAAAGCTGCCGTCACTGCTTGAGGTATTCCTTACATAATATATGCCGTTGAGCGCTCCGCTGAGCCTTACCGCACTTTGGTCAACGCCGCTCTCAAGCTCAGCCGCTTCAAGCTCCGTCGGCTCCTCTCCCGCCCTCTGCGGATATAATACCGTGTCAAGCTTAACCGCTTTGCCTGTCTTTAAATATGACGCGTAACTGCTCCTTGCCGCAAGACCGTAATTTGCGCTGTGGTACCCGTCAAGTATCTCAGACTTTGCTCCCGTGCTTACTATCGTTATGTTCGCTTTACCATTAAACGCGGTCTGCACTCTTCCGCCGTCCGCCTTTGCATCGGCTGACGGCATAAAGTGCCAGTTCTGGCGGTACTGCTGATTTTCTGCGCCCTCAACATAGTCGGTTACTATTGCATATCCGTCATACATAAACAATACATTCCTTGTATGCGTTATGCCCTCATATCCTGTCTGTACCGATGTATTAAATTCAAACACTTTATTGCTTATATGGTAAGTAAAAGGCTTGGCGGCGGCGGAATGCGGCGCAAGCGGCATGCCAACAACCTCTATCGTATTATGCGCAGCCGCTGTTCGCAGCCTGTTGTAAATATCGTTATAGCTGCTGTAGCTGTAGCGTCCGCTGTCAACAAGGAGCGGCTTTCCGTAGGCGTACATAAGCACCTGATTTGAATCGGGGTGCGCGTGACCGTCATACGGATTATTTAAAAAGCTTACATAAACCGTCTCGGACGGGTCCCAGCTGTTACGCATAAAAGCGGAATTTACATCACTGTAAAAGCTTGAAAGATAGCCGGGGCTGCCTTCCCTGCCGCCGCTTGCATATGCTGTTAGCGCGTCATCATCCAGAAAATCCGCAAGCCTTTTAAAGCTGCCAAGCTTATTTATATAATTTGAGTCGCCTATATTTGTATCGTATCCGTCGGGATAAAAGCTTTCCATAGCGAACCTCGCGGCATATTTAAGCTTTTCCTTAAGCTCCGCGCACATGGGGTGACCGTTCATCTCCGCCATTTCCGCGCAGTCACAAAACAGCTCCGCGCACCACAGAGCATATGCAGGACCCGCCTCCTTAAAGCTCATATCAGCATTATATAAAAGAGCCATGCAGTATTTGATATTTTCTTCCGCCTTTTCCCTGAACTCTCTGTATGTATTAAATTCAGGGAAATACTCTGTCCCCTTAAAAAATCCTGCATTCGCGACTATTCTCCAGTTGCTCCACCAGTATGTGTCGTTTTCTATATCAAGACTGTTTATAAATTCACAGTCACCCCGCACAAATGATATAAGATTACAGAAAATGTCCGGTGTCATTGCCGGAGTATCCAAGAGCTCGTCAATTATATCCACCCACCTACTGAGCCGCTCCCCTGTTTCAAGGGTTCTGTTAAAGCCGTATTCCTTCTTTTCCGCAAATGCCCTCATCAGAAACAGCAGCTTTTCACCGTATTGTTTACCTTCCGGATAACTTTTTGGATCGTCAATATATCTGAGATACTCATA